>LIUH01000001.1 GCA_001462225.1 Fibrobacteria bacterium GUT31
GCTCAAAACTATGGGCAAAATGGCTGATTTATTGCCAAAACTGGCAGACCCATCCGAGCAAATCCAAGACCTTTTAGCTGCCTGTGAGTGCCTTAGAGAGAACCTGGAGCAGGAAAATGCCCCTGAGTGTTTGAATTTGCTGCAATTCATAGAAAATTCCCTGAAAGAAAACAGGCTTGGCATCTTTGAGCACGTCCAAAAACTGGAGCCAGCCTTCAATTCGGAAGTCAAAATCAAGCGGGAAGCCCTCTTTTTGCCCTACAAAGCCTCGATGTGGGATAGCCTGGAGAGCATTTACCTCGCCGCCAAGGATGACCCAAACTGGGACGCTTTTGTTATGCCAATCCCCTATTACGACAAAAAAGACGGGAAATTCACGGAAAAGCATTGGGAAATCAATTTCCCCAAAGATATTCCTTTGATTGACTATCACAAATACAGCATAGAAGAGCACCGCCCGGACATTATATTTATCCACAACCCTTATGACGATTACAATATAGTGACGAGCGTGGATCCCGATTTTTTCAGCCAAAAATTGAGGAATTTAACAGATTGCTTGGTATATGTGCCGTATTTCGTTTTAGATGGAATTAATGTGCAGGAACATTTTTGCACTTTGCCGGGGTGTATTTTTGCTCATAAGGTGATTGTGCAAACGGAGCAGGAAAAGAAAGTTTATGTGAGAGTGTATAAGGAATTTGCTAAAAAGAATGGGGTTTTTGAGAAATTTGACCGTATTGGCGATAAGTTTCTTGCCTTGGGTAGCCCGAAACTGGATAAAGCGGCTAACACAAAGAGCGAGGAATGCGAAATTCCGGAAGAATGGAAAAAATTGGCTGGCACAAAGAAAGTTGTGTTTTACAATACGAGTATAGGCGCATTGCTGGAGAACTCTATAGAAGACAACAAGCCTTCAAACAAGTATTTGCAGAAAGTTAGGAGCGTGTTTGAGTTTTTCAAGGGGCAAAGCAATGCGGTTTTGCTTTGGCGGCCTCATCCGCTTTTGGGAAGCACTATTGATAGTATGCGGCCTTGGCTTGCGGGGGAATATGCGGAGATTGTGAGGGAGTTTAAAGCCGGTGGTTATGGAATTTACGATGATGGCTGGGATTTGAATAGGGCTGTTGCGTTTAGCGATATGTATTATGGCGATGGGAGCAGTGTTACAAGACTGTTTGATACAGTAGGAAAGCCGGTTTTTATCCAAACTATTGGGGTAATACCGCAGCCAGTGTTAGCTGGGCTTTATGACGATGGAATTTACTTTTGGTTTATAGATGAATATGGTATGCTTTACAGACATAATAAACAGAGCAAAGAAACGGAATACAGTGGAATTTCCGGGCAAAATTGGGGAAATCTCAAAATTGCAATAGGTAATAAAAAATTGTATTTTGCCCCGCATTACAAAAATGATAAAATATCTGTATTTGACATGGATAAAAAATGCTTTGAGCAAATATCTTTCAAGGATGATTGCAAATATGATAGAAAATTCAGGAATGTTATCAGTTTCAAACATTTCATTTATTTTATTCCTCAGGAATTTCCCGCCATAATGAGATTAAATACGAATACAAAGGAGATAGAATATTTTTCAGAATGGCGGAGGCAAGAAGGATGGGAGAATATTATATTTTGGGAATCTTGCGTTGTTGATGAAGAAATAGCAATAGTCATAAAAGGGATAAATGCCGCTATGTTTTTCAATATGGAAACCGGCAATTATGAAATCAAAAGCATAGGAGAAAAATCCGAGCAGTACTTTGGTATATGTTTTGACGGGCAAAATTATTATCTCAGTCCGCCTTTCAAGGATTATATTGTTAAATGGAATAGGCAGTCAAACAAAATTTTCAAAATTAAAATCCCTTCTTTTTCCAGAAAAGAAGGGGGAGGAGTTAATTTTTTAATTAGATATTTAAACGAATATGTATGGCTATTTCCTCATTATGCAAACAACGCATATAAAATAAATATAAATACAAACGAAATTACGGAGTTGCCTGAACTCGTTGAACATTTTGAAGATAAAAATTTATATTGGTATTATAATCTTATTTGGGCAAGCGAAAATATAATATATGCTTCAACACAAAAAGACGGTATTGTTGAATATAATATAAGCACCTCCGAATTGAATTTTATCAGATTTAACCTTGCAACAGAACCTTGGCTGCTTCCTTGGCTGTATGATTATGACAATCGGAAAAGCGAGCTTAAAACCAATGCGGAAACTGTAAATTCCGGCGAGAGAATTTGGGAGCATTTTAAATGAATATCTCCATAATTCTATCCGGCGGGACCGGCGCAAGATTTGGGAATAACTCACCCAAGCAATACAATACGCTTTGCGGCAAAGAAATTATAGGGTATGTCGCGGATTCGCTTAAAAATACTAAAACATTGATTGTGTGCACCGAAAATGATATGGAAAGGCTTTCCGCTGCATACGGAGCGGAATGCGCCTTAGCCGGAAATTCGCACAACGCTTCGGTGAAAAGCGGGCTGGAATATATAAAATCACGCTATCCCGATTGCGAAAAAGTTTTGTTTGCAGATGCTGCCCGACCCTTCTTAAAGCCAAGCACCGTGGATGAATATTTCACTCTGCTGGATAGTTTTGATGCGGTAATCACGGCACGGCATATAACGGACAGCCTTGGATGCGATGGCAAGCAATTTGTTGACCGCTCATCGTTTTATCTGATACAAAAACCGGAAGCATTCCGCTTTGAAATGCTGCATAATTGTTTTTCCGCAAGTTCGCCGGCAACCGCTATTGTCCAGCAATTGCCGCTTGAAGCAAAAATAAAGAGATATTTTATCACCGAGCATAATTTGAAAATTACCTATCCCGGCGATTTGCCTCTTGCCAAATATTTTATGGAGCACGAATGATATACGCCGGAATATTAGCCGCCGGATTGGGTGTGCGAATGCACAGGCAGGATATGCCGAAGCAGTTTTTGCTGCTTGGCGAAAAACCGATTCTTGTCCATACGCTGGAACAATTTATAGTCAATACAAACGTTGAAAAAATTTTGATTATAGTGCCGGAAGAATGGAAACTCTACACGGAAGATATGCTCTCGCAGTATGATTTTATGGGCAAAGAATACGCAGTTATATCCGGAGGCGTGAACAAAGCGGAGTCCATCGGCATTTCCGTTTATTATATAGATGAAACTTGGCAAATTCAAGACGGAGATATATTGATAGCTCATGATGCCATTCGTCCGTTTATAACGCAACGGCTGATTGACGAGCATATTGCCGCTGTAAAAAAGCACGGCGCAGCCAATACCGCCATGGTCACAAATGACGCAATTCTGGTTTCAAAAAATGGTGCCTCGCTGGATGAAATCCCAAGCCACGAACATCTGTATGCGGAGCAAACCCCGCAATCCTATTCCCTTGCCAAACTAAAGGAGCTTTTAAGCACAGGAGTTCCTTTGCATAAAGAAAGCGAATTCCCTCGCCTTTGGCTCAAAGCCGGATATGAAATGAGATTGGTGCAGGGAGAGTATTTCAACATGAAAATTATAAACCCTTATGATTTGGAAGTGGCGGAAGCTCTTTTAAAGGAGCGCAACACATGATAGGCAGAATTTACAGGCTTATGGATACCAAACGCATTGAAATGAAACAGCGTGAAATAAAATGCGCCGGCGATTCTGTGCTTGTGAAACCCAATTACATGGCTATTTGCGCTGCTGACCAGCGATATTATTTAGGCAAACGCAAAAAGGAAGCAATGCGAGAAAAACTTCCAATGGCACTTATACACGAAGCAACCGGAACGGTTATCCACGATTACAGCGGTCGGCTTGAGAACGGCAAAAAAGTTGTCCTTGTTCCGCTTGAAGCGGCAGAGGGAAACGGGAAAGCCAATTACAGAGCCAATAGTAAATTCGCCTCCAGCGGCTATGATGGCTTTATGCGGGATATGTTTGCCATTCCGCATAACAGGGTTATCCCTGTGGAAAATGATTCCGTTGTTTATGTGTTCAGCGAAATTCTGAGCGTGGCCTTGGGTGCTATTTCCTCGTTTGAAGCCTCTCGTCAAGCAACACCCGATGTTTTTGGAGTATGGGGAGACGGCAGCATGGGTTTTGTGATGAGCCTTGCATTGCGTTGCAAATATCCTGATGCCAAAATTTACGTATTCGGCAAAACAGCGCGAAAATCACGGAAATTCTCTTTTGCAACCAAAAACATCTATATAGACAATGTCCCTACGGATTTAAACATCAGCCACGCCTTTGAATGCGTAGGCAATGCTGGAAGCGAAGTCGCAATAAGGCAGATACTCAAACTTATATCTCCGCAGGGCGCAATCTGCCTTTTGGGGGTAAACGAAGATGCCGTGCTGATAAATACACGGAAAATTTTGGAAAAAGGCCTTGTAATTGTTGGAAACAACCGCAGCGACGAGGCGGATTTTCATGAAGCTGTGAAATTAATCCGGGAAAATGAACTGTGCAAAAAATATTTGCGGATACTGATATCGGAAACCGTGGAAGTGAAAACAGAAGATGATATTTATTATGCTTTTGACCAAGATGTGCTCAATGATTTTAAAACCGTGATAAAATGGTCTTTGTAGGAGAATAAAGTGAATTATATAAACGCCATCAAAGAATATATAGAATTGGAAATATCCGTATTGCGGCAAATAGATGCGATGGAGATTAACGCCTTGATGGATGCTATTGAAAACGCGCGGCAAAGAAATGCGGCAATTTACATAATGGGCAATGGCGGCAGCGCGGCAACCGCATCGCATTTTGTGAATGATTTCAACAAAGGCATTTCCGAATATATAGAGCAGAAATTCAGATTTATATGCTTGAATGATAACATCGCAACGGTTATGGCCATAGCCAACGACATCGGTTATGATGCCATATTTGAATTCCAGCTTCGCGGCAAAGTAAAAAGCGAAGACCTTGTAATCGGGATTTCCGGGAGCGGCAATTCCGCCAATGTTTTGAACGCAATTGAGTTTGCAAAAAAAGAAGGGGCTTTGACCGCCGGATTAACGGGCTATGATGGCGGCAAACTGCGAAAAATTGCGGACATATCCGTGCATGTGCCTGTTATGAGCATGCAGGTGACAGAAGATATCCATATAATTTTTGACCACTTGATGATGGCTATATTTTACAAGAAACTCTGCGGCAAAGAACATTTAAAGGGGGCGGGATGATTATTGTAAAAACCCCTATGCGGGTCAGTTTTTGCGGCGGCGGTTCGGACTTGCCGGTATTCTACGAGAAACACGGCGGTGCGGTTTTGTCTGCGGGCTTATCCAGATATATATACTTGTCAATTCATCCGTATTTTCACCCGGATAAGCTGGTTTGCAAATATTCAAGCAATGAGATTGCAAGCGAGCCTTCTCAGCTTAAGCACCCGATTTTTCGTGTGTTGCTTGAACAATTCGGAATAAACGGAGTTGAAATTACTTCAACGGCAGATGTTCCGGCGGGAACAGGGCTGGGTTCGTCCAGTTCCTTTACGGTGTGCTTGCTGCATACGCTATACGCATATACAGGAAAATATGTTTCCCCCGGCAAACTCGCAGCGGAAGCCTGTCACACGGAAATTGAGCTTTTGGGCGAACCCATAGGCAAGCAAGACCAGTATGCGGCGGCATTCGGCGGTTTGCACGTTTACCGTTTTAAGAAAGATGGCCACGTGGATGTTGAGCCGGTTATTATGTCTAACGAAGCTGTGAGCAGATTGGAAAATAATCTGTTGATGTTCTATACCGGTGACTTGCGTTCGGCATCTGCAATTCTCTCCGAGCAGGGAAAAAATGTTGCGACAGACAGTGACAAAGAGCAGGCTCAACTCAAAATCAGCCGATATACAGACGAATTGCACAGGGAACTTATAAACGACAATATTGATGCGATGGGGCCTCTGCTCCACGCCAATTGGGAGCAAAAGAAAAAACTGGCAGGAGCTATCAGCACGCCATTTATTGACGAGGCTTATGAAAAAGCGATGGCGGCAGGAGCAACAGGCGGCAAGCTCTTAGGTGCGGGCGGCGGCGGTTTCTTGCTGTTTTATGTGCCGGAGCATCGCCACAATGCCGTGAAAAATGCGTTGGCTTATTTGCGATATATGAAATTTGAGTTTAGCTATAGCGGTTCAACAATAATATATGTGGGCGATAAACCCAAGGGATATTGAGATGAATATATTGATTGCCGGCGGCGCCGGGTTTATAGGGAGCCATTTAAGCGATGCCCTGCTCGAATTGGGGCATACGGTTGTTTGCGTGGATAAAAAACATAATTTAGAAAATCCAAGCTGCGTATTCTACGAACAGGATATTTGCGATGCTGTAAAGCTGGATGAAATATTTGCCCTTCACAAATTTGAACGCATATACCACCTTGCCGCCAACTCAGATATTCAGAAGAGCGAGAAAAATCCGTCCATCGATATTTGCGATACGCTTGAAACCACGATAAATATTCTGAACGCTATGTATAAGCACGGTGTAAAGGAATTGCTGTTCGCTTCTACTTCTGCGGTATATGGCGACAAGCGGGAAATTTTGCGGGAAAATACCGGCGATTTGCGACCGATTTCCTACTACGGCGGAGCAAAACTAGCTTCTGAGGCTATGATTTCGGCTTTTGCCGCTATGAATGGCATGAAAGTGAACATCATTCGTTTCCCAAATGTGGTAGGCCCAAGATTGACTCACGGCGCGGTGTATGATTTTATCAAAAAATTGCGTAAAAATCCCAAGGAGCTTGAAATTCTCGGCGACGGGAAGCAGGAAAAACCATACGTTTATGTAAAGGATTTGATTGAAGCGATGCTCTTTTTGCCTTTTGAAGCGGACATGAATATATATAATGCCGGTGTGGAAAGTGCCACCACGGTGAAAAAAATTGCGGATATGGTATGCGAAGAAATGGGCTTGAAAGATGTGGAATACAAATATACAGGCGGTTCCGTAGGATGGCTGGGAGATGTGCCAAGATTTCAATACGATTTGTCCAAAATACACACGGCTGGCTGGAAGGCCAAACACACTTCCGATGAGGCCATCCGGTTGGCGGCGAGGGCAGCATTATGAGAGCGGCAATTTTGGCTGGCGGCAGAGGAACACGCATGGAAGCAATTTACCCCGATTTGCCTAAACCTATGATACCCATTGCCGGCAAACCTTTATTGGAATACCATATTAAAACTTTGTCTTTGCAAGGCATTGAGCAGATTGCATTGATTATAGGCTATAAAGCCGATGTAATCCGCAATTATTTTGGAGATGGCTCTGCCTTTGGCGTGCACATTGATTACATCGTAGAAAAGGAACCCCTAGGCACAGGCGGTGCCTTGGTTTTATTGCCCCGGGAAGACACGCTGCTATTGTTTGGCGACGTATATTTTGACGTGAATTTGGAGCGGTTTATCAATTTCCATAAAGAAAAAGGAGCTGCCATTACATTGTTCGCACATCCAAACAGCCATCCGCACGACAGCGATATTATCATAATTGATGCCGATGAAAAAGTTCTGGACTGGAAATCGAAGAATGATAAACAGCGCGGCGATTTGCCCAACCTTGTCAATGCCGGGTTATACATATTGAGCGGTGACAGCCTTCCGGCAGGCGAAGCGGTGAAGCGTGATTTGGAGCTTGATTTGATTTTGCCACTGCTAAAAAAAGGCAAAGTGTTCGCTTACCGTTCTGCGGAATATGTGAAGGATATGGGAACCCCGGAACGTCTCGCTTCCGTGGAAAGGGATGTGCAAAATAAGGAGAAATTATCATGAAAGTCATTATACTTGGCGGCGGGCTTGCCGGAATTTCACTGGCTTGCTTTTTGCAAGATGCTCCGGAAATCACGGCTATCGATATATTGGAAAAAGAGAGCGAGCCGGGAGGCTTATGCCGCAGTTTTCTACACAACGGAATTGCGGTGGATATAGGCCCGCACATATTTTTTTCAAAAGACAAGGGAACCTTGAATTTTATGCTGGATATGCTTGGAGAAAACAAGCACGAATTACGGCGTTCCAATAGAATTCTCCACAAAGGGCGTTTTGTGCAATATCCTTTTGAAAACGATTTGTCAAAACTTTCCGAAGGAGACCGTGCAAAATGCGTAAACGGATTTTTGCAAAACCCTTACAGAGACTATCCCGCCAACAATATGCTTCAATTTTTCCTGAAAATTTTTGGTGAAGGCATCACAAATTTGTACTTGCGCCCATACAACGAAAAGATATGGAAATTTGATCCGGCATTTATGGATACGCAAATGGTGGAGCGTATTCCGCGACCGGCGGACGAAGATATATTGCGAAGCGCTGCGGGCGAAACCATAGACGGATATACCCATCAGTTGTATTTTTCATATCCAAAGGCGGGTGGCACGGCTGCGTTTGTAAAAGCATTTGCGAGCAAGTTAAATGAAAAAGTTAAAATCCACGCATCTTGCGAAGTGAATTCCGTGCTGAAATTAAATAATGGCTGGCGTGTTGCGGCGGCAAATGCCGAATTTGAAGGTGATTTGCTGGCATCTTGCATTCCTGTGAATATTTTGACTGAAATTTACAAAGGCATTGACGAGCGAGCGGCGGAAGCCGGTCGCAGCTTGCGGCACAACAATATTATCATAGCGATGGCAACCGTGTCTATGAATAGAGTTGGCAATGATTTTGCGTTTATGGTTGCGGATCCCGATGTGATTTTTCACCGCATAAACAAGGTGGATTTTCTGGGGGAGAATTATCACAAGGATGGCACGGTTACTTACATGATGGAATACACTTACCGTGATGGAGACAAAACGGCGGCACTCTCTGATGAGGAATTGCAGGAGCGGTTTATAGACGGATTGATAAAAATAGGGTTTGCATATAATGCGAATGAAGTGCTGTCTTTTACGCTGAAACGTTTCCCTTATGCTTATGTAATCTATGATTTGGAGCATAAAAAAAATATGGCAGAAATCAGAAATTATTTCAATGGGCAGAAAATATTTTTGAACGGCAGGTTTGGAAATTTTGAATATTGGAATATGGATGCAGTAGTGGCTGAGAGCCGGAAAACTGCGAAAAAAATAATGGAGGTTCAGTGAACTCCTTAGTTTCCGTAATTCTTCCGGTTCGCAATGGCGAAAAATATATTCGTGTTGCGATTGACAGCGTGCTTGCGCAGAGTTATCCGCATTTTGAACTTGTGGTTGTTGATGCTTCTGACGATGATACGCCGGAGATTATGAAATCTTACTCTGATGAACGTATTAAATATTTCAGGCAAAAGTCAAAGGGCAGCGTGAACGGTTATAACGAAGCGTTGAATGAGTATGTCGCCGGCAAATACATAACGTTTATACATCACGATGACATATATCACCACGATAAACTCTACGAACAGGTACGGATGATTGAGAAATTTGCCGATGTTGATTGCGTATATAACGATATTGAGTTTGTTGACGACAACCTGAATAGGATTAGAGTGCGCAACCACGAGGACTATTATCATCGAAATAACGATTTGCTTGCCGTTATGATGATTGGTTATGGAATTTCAAATCTTGGTATGAATGTGTTAATTAAGCGTGATTTTATTGAGCGTCATCGTTTGCGATACTCGCTTGAAACGCCGATCTGCTGCGACCACGAGTATATGTTTTCGATGCTTGACGCCGGTGCTGTGTTTAAACATATCGACAAGGTATTGCTTTATTATCGCATACACGAAGATAACTACTCCGGAGACAGAGATCGCGTTGAGGAAGATAATCTAAAAATCTATTCGAGATACAGCCTTGAGCGATTGCGAGAGGTAGTCGGGCAGTCTAATTACAGCGAAACTGAAAAATGTATAATTCTCGGAAAACTTCATGAACGTCTTGGAGAGACTAATCTTAGCGAAGCGTGTTTTTTAGAAGCAATTGAAAAAGGGTATGATAATGGCTGGATTGCTTTTTACTTAGGTACTTTAGTGCATTACAGTTGTTATGGCGATTTTAAGAAGGCGCTTTTTTATCTGCGGAAAGCACAGGAACTTTTACCATACAGAGCAGAAGTTCGCAATAACATAGGATGTTGCTTATATCAAAACGGTAACCATGAAGGCGCATATCAAGAGTTCAGAAAGGCTATCGAATTAATGCCAAATTGTTTTGACGCAAAGCAAAACTTATCGTATCTTGAAATAGGTAAACATTTCAATCCACGAACCACATCTCGCGAAATAGAGAACCCGGAACTATTTGGATTGGTGTGGAAAGAGGCTGAAAAAAAACGGGCCGAAAGCGATAGCCTTAAACCTGCGAGAACATAGGAGAGAATGGTCATATGAACAACTTAGTTTCGGTAATACTACCGGTGAGAAACGGCGAGAAGCATATTCGCGCTGCGATAGATAGTGTATTGGCGCAGAGTTATCCGTACTTTGAGCTTATCGTTGTGGATGCGTCTGATGATAATACACCGGAGATTGTAAAATCTTACTCTGATGAACGTATTAAATATTTCAGGCAAAAGTCAAAGGGCAGCGTGAACGGTTATAACGAAGCGTTGGACGAGTATGTCGCTGGCAAATATATAACGTTTATACATCACGACGACATATATCACCACAATAAACTTTACGAACAAGTACGTATGATTGAGAAATTCGCCGATGTTGATTGCGTGTATAACGATATTGAGTTTGTTGATGACAACCTAAATAAGATTAGAGTGCGTAACCACGAGGACTATTATCATAGAAATAACGATTTGCTTGCTGTTATGATGATTGGGTATGGAATTTCAAATCTTGGTATGAATGTGTTAATTAAGCGTGATTTTATTGAGCGTCATCGTTTGCGATACTCGCTTGAAACGCCGATCTGCTGCGACCACGAGTATATGTTTTCGATGCTTGACGCCGGTGCTGTGTTTAAGTATGTCAACAAGGTATTACTCCATTATCGCGTACACGAAGATAACTACTCCGGCGACCGTGACCGCGTTGAGGAAGATAATCTTAAAATCTATTCGAGATACAGCCTTGAACAGCTACGAGAGGTAGTCGAGCAGTCAAATTACAGCGAATCCGAAAAATGTATTATTTTAGGAAAAATCTATGAGCGTTTAGGTTATATGGATTTAAGCGAGAAATGCTTTTCATCTATAATTGAAAGTGGAATTGATAATGGTTGGGCGGCATTTTATCTTGGATTACTAATTTATCATAAATATAATGAT
>LIUH01000002.1:0-1450 GCA_001462225.1 Fibrobacteria bacterium GUT31
CAACTGTTTTTACATGGAGAAAACGCGACAAGATATGGAGAAATGTCAAATATCCCTCCTCATTCCTCACTTCTTACTTATCTTTGCCTTCAGTTCTTCCGGCACATATTTAAGCGCATAACGATCCTGCTTAACCGCCGCGCGGCAAATTTCCTCAGTCTTGAGTTCTTCCGGCACATAATAAAGTATTCCGCCTTTCGCGCGTACCAGTTCAAGGCACAATTGCGCCGTTACGAGTTCTTTAGGCACAAAGTCAAGCTCGTTGCCTTGATCTTTAATTGCTATAAGAATGAGTTCCGCCGTGATGAATTCTTTTGGCACATATCGAATCGCCCAGCCTTTGCGCCTAACAGCTTCATAGCAAATTTCCTTTGTCTTGAATTTTTCGGGCACGTGTTCAAGGTCCCAGCCTCTTTCGCGTACTACCATCATGCACAGTTCTTCATTTTTGTATTTTTGCGGAATCCATTGAAGCGTCTCGCCACTGTACTGTGCCGCGATGAGGCAGAGTTCCGCTGTCTTTTGATTTTCGGGCACATACTCAAACGCATTGCCGTAAGCCGACACTGCCGCGTGGCAGATTTCCTGCCCGATGCCGTCTGCTGCCTTGAGTTGTTCGGGTACATATTCAAGCGATTCGCCGTGCTGCTTGACACCGGCAAGACAGAGCGCGTGTCCAAAATCCGGCGTTGTCTTGACGCTTTCGGGAACAAATCGAAGCATCCTTGAGTCCTCCTCGACCGCAGTTTTGCAGAGCGCATGTCCGAAGACAGGGTCTGTCTTGATTTTCTCCGGCACAAAGTTAAGCGCGCGGCAATTCTGCTCAACTGCAGTCCGGCACATTGTCTGTCCAAGGACAGATTCTGTAATGAGTTTTTCCGGCACGTAATACAGAGCTTCCCAATCCTGTTGTACCGCGGCAAGGCACAGTTCGGTTGTGATGAGTTCAGGCGGCACGTATTTTAGCGCATAGCCTTCCTTGCGGATCATTGCGAGCCATTCTTCGTAAGTTTTATCAAGAGGATTATAATTCGATTGCAGGCGCGCGGCGATCTCCTCATTAAAGAATGTGTGGAAGCTGACATAAGTTTTGTTAGGCTCAGAACAATTGCGGCGGTATGTTTTGTAGACGCCTTGATGATAGACATCGTTTTTGTCGAAGTAGTCTTCCTGTTCCCAAACGAAAAAATATTCGACACTGCTGCCGATTATCAGCGTGCTTTCTTGATTTCTGCCCAAGAGAGTGTCGAAACATGCGCGGCGATCAAATGGATCGTTCAGACTCCATACGCTTTCCAACCGGTAGTTGTTGGGAGGCGGCGCTGTGTGGTGTTTGTTTGCGCCGTGGAGTTCGATGTCTTTCCACGCAAAGCCGTTGCAGATTTTCAAAAAATCTTCGTAATCGTCGGGGATCGGGTGCGGTATCACGAGCGCCCTGAGCATGTCGTGA
>LIUH01000002.1:1602-4143 GCA_001462225.1 Fibrobacteria bacterium GUT31
CCTGAGCATGTCGTGATTGCCGCTGATGTCTTCATCGGTGGCGGGCGGCGGGAAAAACGCCGCAGGGTCTTTGCGCAGGAGTTGTAGAGTTGATTCCATTTTTTCTTTTGCGTTTTTTTCTTCACTCATTGTTCATTCCCTCTCTCTTAACAGCACTGCATAATAAACTCAAACTCTTTGCTCTTGCTGTTATAAAAAACATATACCACTCCGCAATCGCCAAAATATAAACCTTCGACTTCGTCTTCCAGCGAATCCAATTGAAACAGAAAATCAAAATTGTCTTTTTCAGGCGTGCCATCGCTTTGCAGCCAGTGGGGATAACCGCCTAATTGGCTGTTCATGTGCGGCTCTCCAATAAATTTGTTGAATGTCTCCCAATAATGAGACGACGGGTCTTCGGGATTAAGCACGACTGATAAGTTGCTTGCGTTTTCACAATAAGTATCGATGCCTTCCCAATCGGGCAATGATTTTACGGTTTCCAGATTGATCTCGCAATAATTTACATTGTCGTTTTCCTGCGGCTTTTTGATGAGAACAAAATTATTTGGGTTGAGCTTTTCATAAATTTTTACCAGCCAGCCGTCGTCTGCTGTTGTGTACGGGCTGTCTTCCCAATCAATAAAAAATTGCAGTAGTTTTATGTTTTGCGGCAGCGCGTTGTCTTCATTGTATATCTGAAAAACAAATCCTAAGTTATAACCGCTTTTTGTTTTTGGCCATGCTTCTCCTTTTTCAAAATAGGGTTGTCCTCCAAAGTGGGATTTCAAATGTGAATTGTCTGGGATTGTCGAAGATTTTTTCGCGGTGATTTTCGCGGCGTCTTTTATCAATGGCTTAACCAGATTTTCCAGATCGTCAACGGTTATCAAATTTAACGCGTCCAGTTCGACTTTGTATTTTTCAAAATTGCTCATTGGTTCTTCCTCATTTTAAATTTATTTCAAATACCATTTGAAGCGGGTTGCATTTCCCTTCCATCGTGCAGCCGCTGTTATGCGCTTTGGCGTATTGGCGCTGCACTATTTCCATTAGTTTGCCGATAACGGCTTCTATATTCCGCACGTTCAAAAGTTTTACCATGATGTTTTTCTTTCCTTGCCGCAGTACTTTTGCAACGTGGTTTTCAAAGTCGCCGGAGTTATTCATAACCAGCGAGTTGACGGAGAAATAATCGCCCCCAACTATTGTGCAGGCAGGTACAGTGCCGTTTATCACATGATCTTTTTTTATATCGGCGTCAGATAAATTAAAATAGTCGTACCTTTTCATCTTGTTCTTCGGCGGCGCGTTTCCCTGTGCCATCATTGTCATGTCGAAGGTAACATCCAGATGATAGGTCTTCCCGTTAATCCTGACTATATTCCAGCCATGAGGCACCGGCTTATCGGTTCCCGGGTTAATCGCCGTACCGGTAACCACAAGGCTTTTTACTCCAAGATAGTCAAACGCCAGCTTTACAAATTTGGCTATGCCTTCGCAAACGGCTTTTTGCTTTAGCACCGGGCCCAGAACGGAAAAGCTGTAATTTGTGAACGAAAAATCGTACGCGAAATCGTAAGTAAAATTATCAAGGCAGTAATCGTGGACATAGGCTTCCTTGTCTTCGTCGCTTTTATTTTTGATCGAATCAAACACCCGCAAATATTGGTTAACGGCCGCCGTGTTTTCTATAGCAAACTGTTTCGGAAATGTATACTTAGGCTCAATAGAACATCCCTCTCCTGACGAACTTCTAAAACGGTCTAAGCCCGACACATAAAAGAGCATCGGGTTATCAAACAACACGGCGTTGAATACACCAGACATTTCATCGCCAGATAAGTTCATCACATGGATTTCACTGTCATACTGTTTAACGCCGGACAAAACGGCCTCGTATACTATTTTTTGCTCATCGTTTAAACGGCTGAAATAGTAGCGGCTTTCATTGGTCATTTTTTCTTCTCCAAATTCGTGCTCGTCTGCATATATACCGGCGGGCAGACTCTGCAAAAGAGCTTCAATATGCCCGCCCTGCACAAACGACACAAAAACGGCCATTTAATTTTACCCTTCGCCATTTTCTTTCTCCTTTCCGTCTACTTTAATCCCAAGCCTTTCCGCAAGGTCAACGAAATACTTTTGCGTTTCAGGGTCTACATTAGAGACAATGCCCCGCGCTTCGTCTGCGTATCTGAACATACGGTGCAGTTCACGGGTTTCATCATCTTTTGGAACGCCCTGTAACGCTTCAATGGCCTCATCAAGTTTGCCCGCTTCATAATACTCACGTGAAATTTTCTTTTTCAGAGCATTGGACATTGATGGAAACACATCTTCAATTTTTTGTAGTTCCCCAAAGTCAGGTAATTTCCCGCCGAATTGTTTAAGCAGCTCATCATGCTGTTTCATCATTTCGTTAGCGCCTCTTTCGCTTTTTTCATCAATACCGTTTATCATATTTTTTCCTCCTTGTGTTTGTAGTCTTCTATAAGTTTTTCTGTTAACAGATACAGCATTTGAAAAGTGCCATTGTTGGCTATGCAGTACAGATCG
>LIUH01000003.1:0-1442 GCA_001462225.1 Fibrobacteria bacterium GUT31
TCATTCACATAAACCGCCTGTTTTTGCGCCGATGCTCCAAAACCTATCTGGTTTACGTGAACTTTGCCCGCCGCAAAAGCAAGGGATGTGAACGCCAATGTAAGTATGGTACTTACCGCTAATGACATGAACTTGGTTTTGTCCATAATATGTCTCCTATTGTCATTTTTTAATATATATTAAATATTGATGTCGGAGGGTATCACCTAGGTATGAAAAAGGTATTATCGAAGTATCAAAAATGTATCAAAAAGGTATCATTTTTTTTCGTCAAACCTAAGCATCGAGTAAAATCTCACTTGTCCGCTATAATCTTTGTAGGTCTCTGTAAATTTCAAATTTACGAATTTTTCGGCTTGCAAAATTTTTTCCTGCCCGCTTGCTATTTCCAAAATTACAAAGGCACCGGGTTTTAAATAATTTGCGCAAGTATTCAGAAGTTTGCGAATTAACTCCAATCCGTCTGTGCCGCCAAAAAGCGCAACATGAGGATCCCAGTTTAGCACTTCCGGTTGAAGCGCAGCGGCGTCCGAGAGAGGGATATAGGGTAGGTTCGCGAATATGGCATCAAATTTCACGTCGCTTGGAAACGCAGAGAGCAAGTCACTGTTCACAAGCATAATTTTATTTTCCAGTTTATGCAAAGCTACATTTTCCTCTGCCAGTTCCAAAGCATCTTCTGAAATATCGCAGGCATAGACATTTGCATTCAATTCCAAAGCAGCAGCAATAGCCAAGGCTCCGGTTCCTGTACCGACGTCTGCAAGGTTCAAATTTCCACTTCCAACTCCCAACTCCCTACTCCCCAGCGCTTCGCACAGAATATCCACAGCTAATTCCGTTTCTTGCCTTGGAATTAATGCTCGTTTATCGCATTTAATTTCATGCCCTCTAAAACTTACGCTTCCGAGGATATGCTGCAAGGGTTCTCTTTTTGCACGCCTTGATACCATTGGGCGCAGTTTTGCGAGTTCTATTTCGGAAAGAGGTCGGTCAAAATTTAAAAACAGGTCCATTCTTTTTAATCCCAGGCCATGAGCTAAAAGCAACTGCGAATCCAGCTTTGCGTTTGCAACCCCGTGTTTTTGCAAAAAATCGGCGGTTTTATTTAGAATAGAGAGAATAGTTTGCACAGTTACTTAAAATTACAATTTCTACCTTCCACCTATGGCAGAAAACAAAACTCCTGAAAAGTTCATTTTTTACATGCACAAGGTGTGCAAAAAATATCCGCCCGATAAAGAGGTGCTCAAAGAGATTTCTTTGAGCTTTTACTATGGAGCGAAAATCGGAATAATCGGTACGAACGGCAGTGGGAAGTCAACGCTGCTCCGTATAATGGCCGGCATAGATAAGGATTTTCAAGGCGAGGCGTGGATAGAGAACGGCCGCACCGCCGGATATTTGCCCCAAGAACCGCAGTTGGATAAGGAACTTTCCGT
>LIUH01000003.1:1771-2109 GCA_001462225.1 Fibrobacteria bacterium GUT31
GAAAAACGCAGGATTGCTCTTTGCCGCCTGCTTTTGGAAGAACCGGATTTGCTCTTGCTGGACGAACCTACAAACCATTTGGATGCGGAGTCCGTAGCTTGGCTGGAGCGGCATTTAAAGGAATACAAAGGCTCTGTGATATTGGTCACCCATGATCGCTATTTTTTGGATAATGTGACGAGTTGGATTTTGGAACTCGACCACGGGCGTGGCATCCCCTGGCAAGGCAACTATGCACAGTGGCTGGACCAAAAACTTGAGAGAATGCGCAAGGATGAAAAGGGCGAAAGCGACAGGCAAAAGCGGTTAGCGAGGGAACAGGAATGGGTGAAATCCAG
>LIUH01000003.1:2420-4877 GCA_001462225.1 Fibrobacteria bacterium GUT31
TGTTCAAAATGATTTTAGGGCAGGAAAAACCGGACTGTGGTTCATTCAAACTCGGCGAAACCGTAGAAATCATTTCTATGGAGCAGGGTAGGGAATCCTTGAACGATAACAACACCGTTTTCCAAGAAATCTCCGGCGGCAGGGAAGATCTGATAATAGGCGAAAGAAAGTTAAACGCCCGTGCCTATTGCGGTCTTTTTAATTTTGCGGGCAGCGATCAGCAAAAGAAGCTATCCCAACTTTCCGGCGGAATGCGGAACAGGGTTTTGATGGCAAAAAATCTGCAAACCCCCGGCAACCTCCTTTTGCTTGACGAACCCACCAATGATCTTGATATTGAAACCTTGCAAGCCCTTGAACAGGCGATTTTGAATTTCGCCGGCTGTGCAGTGGTCATTTCCCACGATAGGTGGTTTTTAGATCGCATTGCAACGCACATTCTGGCGTTTGAGGGCGATTCCAAGGCGGTGTGGTTTGAGGGCAACTGGACGGATTACGAAGCCGATTATCACAAACGCATGGGTATTGATGCGGACAATCCAAAGCCGATTAGGTACAAAACTTTGAAGCGGTAAGCATGGGTGTTCCCAAGACTCCTTTGCCTGTGAGGCTTATTGTTGGCATTCTTGCCGCAAACAAGACATCAGCGGAAGAGGCAAAGCAAAAGCTCATGGAGCGTTTTGGAGCGGTGGATTTGGAGATGCAGCCCGTGCCTTTTGCACACACAAATTATTACAAAGACGAACTCGGCGAAAATCCGCTTCGTTCTTTTTTATCCTTTGAAAATAGAATTGAGCGAGAGAGCATTGCTGCGATAAAACTGGAAACCAATGAGATGGAAAAAATTTGGAGCAGAGCGGTTAATTTAGACCCGGGCTACATGACCCTTGGGCAATTTTTTTTAGCGACAACCAAGGATCAGCGGCACAGGATTTATCTGGGGCAAGGTATTTTTGCAGAAGTGACCCTCTATTTTGAAAACGGACATTTTCACTCTTTTGACTGGACATATCCCGATTACAGAAGCGAAGTCTATATAAAATTTCTGGAAAAAGCGAGGGAGCGTTTTGCTTATCATATTGCAACGGGGCATCCGTACAGCATGAGGACATGACGCTTCAGTCAAATGGCCGGCAATGCTGCAAAAGCACCCGCCCAATCATATACAACGGAACCGAGAGCAAATTGCCCTCGTGTCCGTAATTTTTGAGCGAAGCCCTTATTGCCTTTGAGGGATTAAATTCCTGCATATACACCTTTAACGACTTAGACTTTGTGTTTTTTGCAGATTTAACCTCTATCGGAACTGCTTCGCCGTTTGCCTGAGTGATAAAATCTATTTCCGATGTTCCATTGTCACGGCCCCAGTAAAAAATTGGGCTAATGCCTGCTGCTTTCAATTCCTGTAGCACAAACTGCTCCGCAAGCGCACCGTTCATATCATCAACTATATCGCTTTTGGGTGCAAAAATATCTGTTTGCTGAATTTCCGCCTTTGCGCAGAACAAGCCTATATCCAACATATACAGCTTGAAAAAATCTTCTTTATAGTGCATTTTCAATGGGATTTTCGGGGTTTCAACTTTGTTGATTTTGTATATAAGCCCTGTGTCTGCTAACCATTGCATAGCCTCCTCAAATTCTGCAGCACGACCACCTGATTTTATGTTTTTGTAAACGAATTTTTTGTTTTCCTTGAACAAGTGCATGGGAATGCTGTCCCAAAGCATGCGGATTTTCGGGGTGTTCTTAATGTCAATGTGCTTGTAAAAATCGCCTTTGTAATCTGCCAGCAATTCATGTTGCAATTCCCGCACCCTGTTCAAATTGCCGCTTGTGACAAATTCCAAAACTGGAGCCGGCATTCCACCCACGTAAAAATACTGCCTAAGCAAGGTCTCCAACATATCGCTTGCACCTGCCATTGCATCCGTATCTTTCCGCTTTATTGCGGCTGCCATCATATCACGCCCGGCCGCTTCCAAAAATTCGCAGAAAGACATTGGGTAAAGAGTCATTTGGTCGGTTTGCCCAACGGGCTTTCGCCCAATTGTCACGCCCAAAAAACTCCCAGCGGCAATTATATTATACTGCTGTGCTTTGTCGTTGAAATTTTTCAGAGAATCCATTGCTCGTTGCGATTCTTGGATTTCATCAAAAAACAGCAAAGCATTATCGGGGTCAATTTTTGCGTTAAAGCGAATTTCCAATTGCTGAACAATGTATTCGGGCGATATATCGTGGTTGAAAATATCTTTCAAAGATTCGTTGGTAAGAAAATTCAATTCTATCAACTGAGCGTAGTTTGCTTTAGCAAACTCACGAACAAGCCAAGTTTTGCCAACCTGCCGCGCCCCATAAACAAGCAAGGGCCTGCGGTTAGCAGAATTTTTCCATTCAAGGAGCAGTTTTGTAGCATATCTTTCCACTTTTACACCTTTTGGTTGGTAAATATGT
>LIUH01000004.1 GCA_001462225.1 Fibrobacteria bacterium GUT31
CAGCAAACTCTGCGATATGGACAAAATAAACATTCTTTTGTCAAACGCTATGGCATCCCCCACTTGCGCCGCTTGAATGCAGCCTCAGCTTCCGGGTCAATAACCTCGCCGGGGCTGTAGGTCACTTTGCGCTCATTGTCAAGAGCCGTTTTTTCGTACGAGACCGTCACGCCGTCGTGCGTGCTCTGGATGCTGAACCTCTGCCCGAAATCTGTGCTGAAGAAGCCGAACTCCTTTTCGGTTACCAAACGCATGATTGCGCGCTCGCCGACCCTGTAGTCCACAGGGGACACTTCCACATCGCGTAGGTGTTTTCTCTTTGAGTGAAATCTTCCTTTAAAATGGAGTGCTGTGAGCATAGGAGTAGTTTATAAACTCATCTTTATGACATATACGCAGGCAATAGCGGATTCTATAAAGTTGGTGATGGATAAATATCCTGACCGTGTGAATATCCCTTTTATGGAAGCGGCTTTGGAGGGGGCTAAAGCCATATTTGAGGAGTACGGGCAAGCACAGCAACGGCAGCCTGCACCGCAGGGTCAACCAAATCCGCAACAGCAGCCTCGGCAACAACAATATGTAGCCCCGCAAGATAACACAAGGGTTGCACAACCCCAACCCCAGCCACAACAACAGGCAACCCGACAACCTGCCCCAAATCCGCAACAAACCGCACAAAATACCAATGCTGCCCAATCCCGGCCGACAAGACCAAGCACAGCAAATAGAGCGAGCGGAAGATTGGATTTACTTAAAAAAGATCCTGCGCAAGGACTTAAAGAAACGCATAGAGATGTGATGTTTGGTCATATGGACAACTGCACAGACTTAGTTGATCCTAATAACAAGGAAGAATATGAAAAATGTCTAAGGGAGGCGATAAAAAAAGATGTTAGCAATATGGGGCTTCCGATTCTTGGACAGATATGGAATTTCATAACAAGCCAAAGAGAAAAAAGCGGAATGATGAAAAGAAAGGAATGACTAATCCCCGTAAAACAACCATAGTAAGATGCATAGGGGTGTGCCTATGGCAAGCAGCAGTGCATTGAACTTGACTAAGAATTTCAACCAAACCCAGTCTAATTTCAACTCACTTTTCCAGTTATATTTCCAATCACCCATATCAAAACCTCTCTTTAGAAGATAGCAATCTACGGTCGGCGTTGGAACTGGATATATCGTTCCCTTTCCCGCCACTAACCTTTGCCTTCTCGGACGCTAAGTCGGATTCTAGGATCCACCTCAGTGCTGCCCATCCCATCGCTTCTCTATCTGCCATATATTTCTACTCCATGTTTGTTTCTGTATCGTTGGTCGCCTTTTAATACTTTAGTGTTATCCTAAGTGCTGTGTCACTTGTGGTGCGGTTGGACTTGTAGATATAATAGTCAATACCTGTAATCGTAATATTATCCATAGTGAATCCTGTGTTAATAACATTGATGCCGCCGGCATCATAGATTCCTTCCAACTGTCCCAAGATTTGTGGCACAATAATGAAAATATATCCAGTCCCCGCAAAAACTATTTCTTTGTCTTCACTCGTTATAGGCTCAAACTGCAAATTTGGAAGGTTGGTAAAATACCATTCCCAGTCATCTTCCATATCTTGCCAACCTTCGTCATCGACAAGATAATTATGTCCCCAAAACACCACATCATCCACAGGCATCGCCACAGAAGAACTAGAATTACCCACCTGTCCCCCCTCGCTGCTAGAAGAAGACTCGCCCCCCTGTTCAACCTCGCTACTTGAAGATGAATCGCCATTCTGTTCTGTAGAACTAGAACTATTGCCCTGCTCCGAGGAACTAGAATCGCCTTGTTCGGTCTCACTGCTTGAAGAAGAATCCGCATTTTCACTGGAAGAAGACTCACCCCCCTGTTCGGCCTCGCTACTTGAAGATGAATCGCCGTTATCGCTAGAAGAAGAATATACCGAAGAAGAAGACCCCTGCCCCCCTACAGATGAACTGGAAAGGGCATTGCCATAATCCCCATCGCTATCATTGGAAGAGCAAGAAAAGGTGAATGCTAGGACAAGCAAGGATACGGCAAGCGTAAATTTCGTTTTAGTCATAAAACTCTCCTAAAAAATGAATATAGTCATTTTTATGACGGTCGCCTAGTAAATTGGAGGTTCATTTGGGTTCACGTGATTTATATCACATTAAGGACCGTAAGGATTGATATACTCCCAAGGATATTCATCATATATAACCAAATGTTGGTCTTCGATTCCGTCTCTAAAGCAGTATTCGATTGGGTTCTGATTACCATCTTCGTCTTCTTGGATTATCATTTTTTGTCCAATGAAGCGAACAGTATCTATTACTCTGGTAGTACCGCTTTTGCCGGGTTTTTCAATAACACGATAATATAATGTCTCCAGGGCTTCTTGTCTGTTTTTGAATACAGTATACCCATCAACAGGTGCCCTGCTTACTATATAACTAGTCTTTATTTCAGTTCTATCTATTATCATAGATTGCCCTCGTATCTTAATGTTAACTTAAGTGCCGTGTCACTTGTGGTGCGGTTGGCTCTATGGATATAATAGTCAATATCGGCAATCGTAATATCACCCTTAGTGAATCCTGTGTTAATAACATTGATGCCACCAGCATCAATAATTCCCGCCAACTCACCCAATTTTTGTGGAACAATAATGAATCTATATCCAACCCCGGCGAGAATTATTTCTTTATCTTCTCGTGTTATTGTGCTTTCATGGAGCGAAGGTGGATTTGTAAGGGGGAAATTTTCATTGTACCAAGCCCAGTCATCTTCCATATCTTCCCAACCTTCCTCGTCAACAAGATAATTATGCCCGTAATACATTGAATAAATCACGGCGGTCATCCTGACATCAATCACCGCATTTTGACCATTAACTGTAAAATTAAATTTCCTTGTAATATAATCATCCTTTGAAACCTCAAACTCGTAAGTGCCGTTTGTGAGTAGCACAGGGCTTGTAGCTGGATCGCCGGCAACAGTCAAAGCATAATCGGCAATGGGCTGCTCCGTAGCATTGTCAATAACATTAAGAGTGACTCGGTATCGCAGAAGCGGAAGCTGCACATTAACTGTCTCATCCTCGTTAACCAGCTCCACCGCACATTCGGCGGAAGCATACCCATCGGCTGTAACAGTGAAGATGTAAGTCCCCGGTTTTCGTGTCACCGAATTGGTGCCATCTAGGGGGATTTCCGCCCCGCCTTCCCAGATTTTGAATGGATGAAGGGGGGGATGGCCGTGTCCCTCAACACTAACCCCCCCTTCAAAACTCACCGCGAAACTAATTCTGAACATCACAAGCACAGGCGACACGATCTCTTTCATGCCGCGAAACCTGCCCTTTCCATAGAGAAAAACTTTGTCGTTTTTCTCGATAAGGGTATAATCAACATCTTTAACGAGTGTTGTTTTACGATGTACAACGCTCACCGCCGCGTCCGGCTCGGCTCGTTCGGGATCAAATATGTGCACAACATTGCCGATGTAAAATTCCCTTCCTTGGACTTTCACGTAGTTCTCGTCCTCGGTTACATCATAATTAACCCCTTCCGTGAGTACCAAACCATCTTTAACTACTTCCGCAGGTTCACTCGCTAAATCTATTTTCACAGGCATGCACAGTAGTTTATAATAGAGGCTCGGTTATTTTTTTTTCAACCATGCGCATAAGGCATGAACTCTTATAATATAGAAAGATTGTCGCTATTGATTTTAGCAAGGTTTAGTTACAGTTACATAGCAGTCTTCTACGTTCAACTGCCCCCGACGAATAATAGTCACATCGCACTCTTCAATGTTTTCAACACCCCCGCACGGACACACAGGCTGCCACATCCAACTGTTTTCCCCTTTCTCGACTTGGTAGTAAATGCCTTCCTTAACAACAAACCTCAGCAAGCCCGCCTTTTCCTCGCACGCCTCATCGTGCGGCAAATCCTCCATAGTCGGCACTGGCTGCCGTATGGGAAGCATACTGAGCAGCGTTTCTGTGTCAAGCAGGTAAAACCATTTATCATCTTCGCTTCTAAATACAATAGCACTTGCGGGAATACTGAAAGGCGGCACCTTGCCTGATTCATATATTGTACCAAGCTCGCTCCTCTCAAAACGCGCTATGCCATCCTGTCGGGGCAGCAGCTTCCATTGCCCATCTTCAAGCCCGGGAAAGTGCATCCCCCCTTGACTATCCCATTCGGGCTGCCCTGCGATCTCCCTTTCGAGTATTATCACTGCTTCGCGGGTTGCCTTCGAGATGTCAAACTCTGCCATAAAATGTAGTTTATAATGGCCTTGTCACGGTTACGCTGCCGTCCTCGATGTTATGCAGCCCCCGGCGGATAATTGTCACATCGCACTCTTCTATGTAATACAATTCGCACTCGCACCTTCCCTCTCCTATATAATGGAAACACCCCTCCAAGTCTCTGAGCACCAAAATGTCGTCAAGGGCGGCAAACCCCCAATCCCCGTAGCCCAGGCATTTCGGTCCTTTCTGGAGATCGGCTACGTGGTCCGCAAACCTCATTGTGTCCAGCGTCTCTAAATAAGGTCTAGCCATTTTCGCTTGACCTCAGTGTGTACTTGTAAAAATACTTCAGCGGGCACGCCGACATGGGCGGGATGGTCATTATCTTCACTATGCGTTTCAGCGGAGCTTTAATCTTGTCCAGTGTTTCTGCATCGGAGGGGAATTTATAGTCAAAATTGCAGGCGGATATCCGCAGCGTGTTCGCTTCCTCGCGCAGAGACACCGATATCGTATCTGACATCGGAATCTCATCGCTGGACACCTTTTCGGGAAAGTACAATATCCACATCGCCGTCCTTCCTTTCTTTCCGCTGGCGTATGCTTCAGGCTTGACCGGCTTCCACTCGGCTTCCGCATCGCCGTCGGGGTCGTATGGATATTCCCCATCGTATTCAATGTATAGGAATTTAAGCCCGTGCTCGCTTGCAAATTCCTTGATGAAGCGGGCTATGGTTTCTCTAACGCTAACGGGCAACTCAGACATGGCAATCTCCTGTTTTGCCTGTAGTTTATACCCCCAACCCCCTTTTCTCCCAAGAAGCATATAAACTACAAGCATGCCAAATCCATCATTATTGCCTCAGCCGCAGCCTCATTACCTGCAAGATATACTGAACTCGATAGGCGGCGCGCTCTATAGACGCGGGCGCATTGCTATAATAGCCGATTCCGTGCCCAGCACATCGGCGGATTTAACTGCCGCCTTCAATGCTTATTTGGGCGTGCCGAACCCTGTATCGGGAGACTTGGCGCTGTACAAAGGCAGCCTGTGGGTGTTCAATGGGAGCGAATGGGAAAAGACGGGCGAAGAAGGCTTCCAAGGACACCAAGGGCATCAAGGCTTCCAGGGCGACCAAGGGTTCCAAGGCCCGCCGCCCAATGTGAAGATATTTGACGATGAGGAAGAAGCGCTTGCATACAGCATAGAACATCCCGATGAAGTAGTGCTTGTTGAAGGAGAACGCGGAAGCCAGGGATATCAGGGGCACCAAGGATTCCAGGGATTTCAGGGTGACCAAGGCAGCCAAGGCAATCAGGGAGACCAAGGGACGCAGGGCGCGGGCACGCAAGGCTCGCAGGGATTCCAAGGGCATCAGGGCAGCCAAGGAACGCAGGGCCAGGGAACCGCGGTGACTAATTTCACATTGAACGGCACCACGGCAGGGCGAGATTACTCAACCACCCTAACCGCCAATTCCGTTTACTTGCTCACCCAGAACACTTACAGCGGCGGCGCTTATTCATGGATAATTTGCACTTTTCGAAACATAGTAGGCTTTAATCGCATGGATAACAGCCCTAATGAGGTTCTTCAAGTATCCACAACGGGTGGTTTGAATTTAACTCTTCGGGACGGAACTTCAGGCGGTGCCGGCGCCCCTACCAATTACAGTTTGATTAAGATCGTATAAACTACACGATATGCGCAGAAACATCCCCCAGTCCTTTCAGTTGGCGCCCTTCGCATGGGAAGAGACATACAAACTCCTTGACAGGGAGCTGGGGATAAACGTATCGCAGTTCGAGTTCTCGCAGCTTGATGTGAAGGGCAACGATGAGATTGTGCCCAACGCGAAATGCCTTGATGAACGGAACGACTGGCGCCGATACCTGCTCACCATGCGCTATGTGGCGGCGGCCGATGAGGCGGCGGGCGGAACAGAATGGATTGTCACAAGACTAATCCCGACCGTTGAGTTCTTGAGGTATAACGGCGGGCTTGAACACGGAAGTTTAGGCCCCGATATGTCGGGCGCGAAAGTGATAGGCTACAACCCGAACAACCTGTTAAGCCTAGCCCTGATTACAGACGACGACAAGCCTTTCATGGAAACCGTGCAGGATGCGCTGGATGGCCTCGGCAGGCGCATGACGGAGCGGATGTGCTACAACCCCATACACAATATAATAGACGCGGATTGGAGGAAGCAAGCGCCTCCGTTCAACGGCTCCATCACAACCGCGATATGGGGCAACTGGCAAAGCAAGGAGAGGCTCCCCGCCAACACCATACTGAGCATGGGCGCCCCGGGGTACAGCGCGCTGTTCGGATCGGAGAACGAGGCAGGGGGCGGGAACCACATTTTGATGGGCGGCTATCGCAACAAGGCAATCGGCGCACGCAGCTCGCTGATAATAGGCGAGCGCAATTACATATACGACCCCGAAAACAGGTCGGGGTTTTCCGACTCGGCGCATATCCTTATGGCCGGAACGGGGAACAGCCTTAGAACAGCAAGCAGCGTTATCGTGAACGGCGAAGGGAACGACATAGCGAACGCAACCAATTCATTCATATCCGGCTGCAACAACAAGGTATCGGGGAAAGCCGAGAATATATCCATACTGGGCAGCAACAACACCATAAGCGAGAATATCAGAAACACCGTCCTGCTTGGCGACTCGCTGTGCCCGTTCACTTCAAACCTTGCCGCCGCGCGGTTCCTGTCGATACAGGACAGGGTGCTGCTGCTCGGAAGCCTTGCCGACAAGACATACCAAGCATACAACAGCTGCAAGGGGCAGCTTCTCTATGTGGATGGCTACACCGCCGAGGTTGACACAACGGCAGGAAGCAAGAATCTGCCGACGGTTGCTTGGACAGGGGGCAAGAGCGGGCAAATCCTATACTGGGAGAACGGAGAAGACGGCGTGCCGATGCCGAAATACGGCCCCCCTAGCCAGCATGCAAACCCTGCCGTGTATTGGAATTCATCGGGAATACAGTTCGGTACTTTGCCAATCGCAAGCGGGGGCACGGGGCAGACGAGCATATTTCCGATTTTAACGGACTTAGCCTCAACAACTCCAGGCAGCGCCCTCGCGGGGAACATAGGCGTCACGGGGGTTTTGCCTATTTCGCATGGAGGCACGGGCATTGCGGAAAACCCCTCTATGCTTATCAATCTGGGTTCGGATATTGCCGACGATGCGTTCAAGGCGGAGCCGAGGCCGGGCGTGACGGGCATATTGCCTCTGTCGCATCTGCCGGATTTCCCCTATGAAAGAATAACAGGAACGCCGTCTATACCGGCATCTCCCGTGCAATCAAATTGGAGCGAAAGCAACCCCGCCAGCTTGGCGTATATCCAGAACAAGCCCGCCATGCCGGCATCTCCCGTGCAATCAAATTGGAATGAGACTAACACAGGCAGTTTGGCGTATATCCAGAACAAGCCGGCTATACCTGCTCCTGCCACCCCGAACAACGGGCAGCTTACGATACAGAGAAACGGCTCGAATGTCGCAACGTTCACCGCGAACCAATCGGGGAACGCCACGGCGAACATAAATGTTCCCGTAGAGATTAACTATCAACGGTGGGTGGATGTTAATAACGACAACAGCAGCGCCGCGGCGCAAGTGTACACTGTGCCTGCGTATACTACCAATTTGTTTGTTCAAGGCACTGGCAGTCATAGATACTTAAGGCTTAATCCTTCAAATAATGGCGATATTTTATTCGTATTCAATCGGTCAGGCGATACTTTGTATATCGAGAGTTATGTATTTGGCGGAGGAGGGGGGTCTGGGTGGAGCCGGCTCGGCATACCGCCGTGGGACTTTGCAATAATGACCAACGGCTGCGGGGTATTCATACGCCGTGGCGACACATGGATATGGGGGTAACGATGATTAAGAATTTTCTGAGCGTGGGCATAACCGATTACTGCAATTTCCATTGCTATGACTGCCCCATGATGCCATACAGGGTGAGGGATAAATCAATATCCACGGAAAACCTTGACATAAAGCAATTTGAGCGGATGCTGCTCGATTGCTTCGATCCGCCGGACACCGTGGTTGAATTGACCGGCGGCGAGCCTACGCTTGCCGATTATTTTTGCGAGCTTCTGGAAATGCTGAACAAGAGAGGCTTTCCCGTCACGGTGCTCACCAACTGCACAAAGCTGTCCGGCATACCCGAATACGGCAACTTGAAAATCATAGGCTCTTGGTATGATGATTTCATGTCCTTGGAGTATCTGAAAAAGCAGGTTTCGGAATGCAGGAACGATTTGTACATGGCTTTGTACGTAAATCGGGAAGACAGAGCCAAGCATCAAGAGGCATACAACGAGCTTGGCTTGAAGCAGATAGTCGGCTCGTGGAATGACGATGACGCGGTGATAAAATCCCTGAGCATAGACACCGAAAACCTGAACAAAATATCCATAACCAACAACATAGTCTGCAAATGCTTCGCCATGCACGAAAAGCTAATCAACGTGAGCAAATATGACGGCAGCGAAAAGGCGAAAAATGCGGTAAAAACAGGCGGGTGCGATATATGCGAAAAGAGCATTAACCTCACCTGCCATATAATTTACAAGAGCTGGCAAGTGATGAACGGCAAGGAATTCACCGTGGATTTGTCCAAATATGATGATGTCAGATTGCAGATAAACAGCATAAAAAGAGCTTGCCTGGCAAATGTGAAGATAGATGTGTTGTGATCTACCCGCTCCTCTTATAAACTACAGGTATGCCGAACTCAACCATACAATTAGCGACAGAGCCTACTCGTTTGCTGCCTATACTGACCAACATAAACGAGGTGCTTAAAAACCGCGCCACCCAACGCACCGCCGTGGTGGATGACCTGCTGTCAAACCCGCCTACACCGGAGGAGTTGACCGCCGCGTTCAAAACAGCGGTAAAAGGCTTTGACCCGAAGCCGGGAGACAAAATCGCCTACCTCATAGACAACAGCCTGTGGATATACGACAACGAAGGCGAGTGGGAAAAAGTAGGACAGGGCGACATCGAATTGGCTACCGATGCCAACCCCGGCTTGGCCAAAAGCCCCAACGCGCCCGAAGAAGGGCAGGTGGCATACAGCGAAAGCAATCCGGGCGTAGGCAAGGTTGAGGGCTGGGATGAGCTGGCGGAACATGCCGTCCGCCAGCCGTTCGCCATAAACACGCCTGAGCCCGATGCCAGCGCCGTCCCCGCGCATATTCAGGGCTTGCCCGAATACACAAACTATTTGAACAACAAAGAAGGGCAGGGTTCGGGCATTGATGTGGAGAGCGAGCTGGTGAATGCCCCGGGAGGCTTTGACAACTGGTCAGGGGTGGCATACGGCAATGGCGTGTGGGTGGCAATTAAAAAATATGCTCCAAAAGCGGCATACTCAACCGACAACGGCTTGACCTGGCAGGAAACCGACATTGCGAGCAACTCTTGGGAGAGCGTGGCATACGGCAATGGTAAGTTTGTAGCGATTTCCGATAATCACGGCAATCCCGTTATTGCCATATCCGCAGACGGCATAAACTGGGCAACGCCAAGCGTGAGCGGCATAGCGCAAGGCGCGTGGAAAGTCATAAGATTCGGCGTGATAAACGGCACGGGCTATTTCGTTGCCGTACAGCCTGAAAACGGCACCGCCGCATTGCGGTATTCCGCAGACGGCATAACTTGGACGGCGCCAAATAGCATGGGGTCGAGTTATTACCATTGGGGTTTCCTTATTTTGCAAGGGTGTGCATGTGGTAGTGCGTCATGTCATAGAGATATCTCTCACGGAGAAGTGCAACAATAAATGCGTTTATTGTGCTAGCCGCAGGCGTGATGCCACTAGCTACAGCATTCCAAAAGAAGAAATGGAAATCAAAGGCGAGAATGACAAGCTGAAAGAAATTGGTGTAGAATCGCTTAAAAAGTGGTTACGTTTTCAACAAAATACTTTGGGCGATATTCGGATAGTCATAACTGGCGGCGAGCCGACAACGCATGGTGAATGGCTGTCACTGCTTGAATGGATTGCCGATAATGGATTTAAAAAGCCTTTGCTATATACAAACGGATTCAACTTAAAGGATTTATTTGCGACATGCAGGGCTAGGGACTTGTGCAAGGTTATTTTAACGCACCACGGCGATAAAGAGCAAACGAGACTATACGTGCAAATGCTCAAGGAATTGCAAATGGAATTCATACTGAAAATTCTGGTGGGCGAAAATTCCGATATTGACGACTTGAGAATGTTTGGGGAGTCGTTGCATTGCTGGACAAAATACGAAGGCATTAGAAAGTTGCCAAATGATAAAGAACAAGCTGCGAAAGAGATAGCGAGTAAAAATGTTCTTGGAGGCGAAAGTCCTTATCATTGGCGTTGGAATGGCTATGGAAATAAAATAGATAGCGAGCGGACAAAATTCGCGCCATCCGTTGTTTTGTCTGTTGTCCCCGTTGGCGAAATTTTTTGCTGCCATCATTACGATAGGAGCCTGAGCAACATAGACACCCCCAAGGTTTTGGAAAATTTAGATATGGCTCCTTGCATTTTCGTGGATACTTTTGATTTTAACGATTTAAGCAAAACGGAAACGCGGTGCGAGATTTTGCACTATGTCAATTTAATGGATGTGGTGCAATGAAATTTTCATAATCATCATTTCATTGCTTCTATCATGCGAATGTATTCCTTTGCAATTTTTATTGAATCATAATGATTTTCCACATATTGCCTATTGAACAACCCATCTTCGGGCTTGGCTTTCTTGATTTCCTCCATCAGCGATTCTTCGGTGAAGAGGCGTTTGTTGTTAAATCCCGTGAAATTGCAAATCTCGGCGTGTTCTATGTTGTCCTTAGTTATATAGCCGTAGCCTTCGTAGTTTTGCTCGTTGTAGAATCGCTTGTCGATGGAAATCGCAGACTTGCCCATAGACATACCATCAAGCAGGCTTCGCCCGATGCCGAAAACCAAGTCACACCCGTCTATAATGCGGTCAATGTTTGGATTGTCCACGCAGATGTCAAGCGCAATGCCTAGTTTCTGGGTGCATTTCTTTATTAAGAAGTTCAGCCTGTCGTTTCTTGCCATGCTGACCGCTTTCTTGATTTCAGCAGGTTTCACATAGTTGACGGGCATGGTTATGGCGTTTCTTATGAAATTGCTTTTTAATCCGCGCATTGCCAAAGCATCTCTTATGTTGGCTGATACTGCGATTAACTCGTGCAACGGGTGATTTTCAATGGAATCCAATTCCACTTGGGTTATACCATGAACTGTTCTGATTATTCTATTCTTTACTATGCCATAAATAGCCTCAAAGGAATCGCTGTCATTGACAATAGTCGCATCATAAGGAAATGCGGGTGTTCCCATATCATAACCCTCAAATTGAATTGCGATGCCGTGCTTGTCAAAATTAACTGCATGAACGCAATGTCCGAGCACCAAGAAAGTGCTAGCCAAAGAACTGACGTGCCTAGACATTCCCGAAACATCCTCAAGATTTCTTCCTATTATTGAGATATTCATTATGACGTCCTCTTCTGTAGTTTATACAGAAATCAGATTCAACTCCCCACGTATATAGTTACTATTAGTGTTTCATACGCCAGTCGACCTTAATCTCATTGCTAAAACAACCAATTGAGGCGTAGACAGGTTTACATACTCGAAGTAACATTCCCTATTGATATTATCTCGTACGCACTGGGGAAAGTTCAAGCGCTATAGCATAGCCTTTGCTTGGTATAGTAATGTTTGTATAATTCATTTTTATTTGAAATATTTCATAATTTCTTCTACGGGTCTATTTACCATCTTGTTCATTGAAGGAACTTTGTTTCTATAAAAATAAGAGCGTTCTTGAATTATTACTATTCCGAATATATTTGCTTTTTTGTGATTTTCTGATGTTATTGCCTTATTGTTACATTTTTCTTTTATTAGATTTTTTAATTCTTGTTCATTTTTAGTTGAAAAACTTGATTCTTTTATCATTTCCAAAAGGTAAAATAATTCTCCTAATTCGTGCGCAACAACGTATCTAGCTTCCTCATCGTCTTTGATATTTTTTGGCAACAAAATTATAAACCTACCATCTTTCCACATGCTGTGAGCATCTTCTGAATCATTTTTCATTTCGCCCCAATCTATGCGAAAACTATTGTTTTTAGTTATATACCGCCCCTTAATTTCAAGGCTTCTCATAATGGACGACAAATGCTGAATACGGACATCGCTATAAAATGTTCCTATTTCATCTCGTATGCCTTCGAATTTTCTTTTATCTACGCTGTATTCTTCACAAATGCTATTGATATCTTTCTCTTCGAATTCATAATTCAACATACGCTTTCCTTTTGTTTTGATTTTTGTCTAATCGCTTCGTAGCTGGAATAGTCGTCTTTCCATGCTCCAGATAATAGTGAACCGGATAACGCCTTGTACTGCCGTTCCAAGCTGATTTCGCCATACGAATAAAAAACAATAGGATTTCCCATTGCTTCCAATAAGGCATCTACCCTATCTTTTGGTGCCATATTTCCAAATACAGCGTCTACCATCTCTTGGTTAGAGCAATCTCTGATTTTGCTCAGCAAATCTTGCGAAAAATTAGACATATGTTACAGTACTCCTATCATTAAGCGGAATATAGTAAATTTTAGAAAATTCACAGAAAAATCACTAAAAATAAGAAAATTCTATAAATTTCACTTACGATAATGGGAATACCGATGTAGGTTTCAATAGCTCCCGCAACCTTGCACCACAAGCCCAAGCCGAAAAATTATCGGAATTATATACCGGATTAAACCCTGATTCCCTTATAAACTCTTTCTTATGACATATACACAGGCAATAGCGGATTCTATAAAGTTGGTGATGGATAAATATTCTGACCGTGTGAATATTCCTTTTATGGAAGCGGCGTTGGAGGGGGCTAAAGCCATATTTGAAGAGTACGGGCAAGCACAGCAACGACAGCCTGCGACACAACCTACCTCAAATGACGCAAGTGCGAGTACATCCGTAGTTAGTTCATCATCTTCAGCACTACCACAACAGACTCAGCAAAAAACCCCGACTCAAAATACCAATGCTCCGCCTCAGAGTAGCTGTATTAGCAATACAACTTCTGCGAAATCTCTGGGTTGTAATCACGATTACCGTAATCCGGGTTTTATTGAAAAAGGCATAGAATGGGGAGCTAGACACGTTCCTATGAAAAAGGTTGAAGAAAGGAATGCCTGTACACCCGAAGAACAACGAGAATTATACCATATTGATATTCGGCATGGGTGGGTAGACAACGTTAGGGATTATTTCAAAGATAAAGAGAAACCGCAAGACTATGATCAACTGATAACATTAGCGAGAAAGTGGGATACAGAAGGCTCTACTCTATCTAATACACTTAATACTCAAATTCTTTATAATGATGAAGCAACCGTTAAGAAATTAAGGGAAACGATATCGATTAATTCTCCAAGCCGTTATATGAAATCAAGTTCTACAACCCCTGGAAAATAAAGGAATGATACATTTTAGTCATCTATTTCCATAGAGTCTATAACCCTTCTAGCCCCTATAGAATCCTCCACAGTTTCCCATGCACCTTCCTCCCTAGTCCAAGAAATGTCATTATCCATGAAATTAGGATTATACCAACTACCAAAAAGCATAAGTCCCCAAAAAAGCAATAGAAGTACAATAGGAGTGCCAACCACGACACCGCCCACAATCAACAATATACGTTTCGTCTTGTCTTTAACCATTTTCATACCAAAACCTCTCTTTTGAATATAGCAATCTACGGTCGGCGTGGGAATTACATACCTAGGTATATAGTTACCAATCCTGCACCGCAGGCTCAAAATCCGCAACAGCAGCCTCGGCAACAACAATATATAGCCCCGCAAGATAACACAAGGGTTCAGCAATATGATCCTAATATAGACGATAGACCATTGCCTATACAAGTATTGGGTAAAATAATGCCAGACAAGGGAACTTTCTTGCACAAGACTAAAGAAAGATTTAACCAGAGGCCTTATTCTAAACAAGTGAATTATAATAAACAAACTTTTTGCAATACTCACGGAGATGTCCTTGACGAGCATCTAGGCAAGAAGTATCCCGCCGCCCGCGAAAGACTTGTAGAAATGGGTGATAGCCTAGATAAAGCTCACAATGTGCAATTTGATTGTATGCCTTATTTTGGAGTTATTCCTACGCCAACAGGATTATATAACAAGTATCACAAAAACAAAGTTAGAGATGCTTTTAACGATATGGGAATTCATAGAGATTAGTAGCCGTTAGATTCAACTAAAATAATAAGTAATATGCTAGGTAACACAAAATAAGCAAAGGTCAAGCCTAATGCTATTCTCCATACCCATTTCATAATTCTTTTATCCATATTCATAATATAGCAATCTACGGTCGGCGTGGGAATTACATACCTGGGTATATAGTTACCAATCCTGCACCGCCGACCGAAGACCCAAGCATTGTGAAACTAACGACAGGAGACCGACGATATGACAAGGCGGAAATGCGCAAGGCGGCAGACGATAACGACTCTGCGAGGGCTAGGCTACGTGCAGATATGGGACAGCCCGTATATGTACAAAGCCCCAGGCAAATACATAGAGGAAATCATTTACGTGGATGCTGACGGCAGAGGGGAGGCGGCGGACTTGAGAGAGGAACGCATCCCTTACGAGAACAGGCTGGTATATCACCCCGCACTGAATGCTGTTATTGCGGACACGGTTAGCACTTTCGGCGTGTTCGGGCGAGGCGGTTGGATTTTGCCGATGGCGCAGTTCGCTCCGCGCATGATGGCGTGGGCGTGGCCGATACTTGAAATCCCCGATGTGATGACCAAGGGCGTTCTGTTCCTGAGAGTGCACGTCACGCATGCTGACGGCAAATGGGGGTGGAACGTGATTATTCTCAGAAGGGTTGGCGAGCGGGATTACAGATGGGGATTCCTCTTCCCCGACACAGAAGGCAACAAGTTCATCGGCAGGGATGTCACATGCTCTCCCGTGGAGGGCATGATTGATATGAAAACACATGAGGGAGACGTGCATTCGTTCAGTCTGGTTGACAAACGAATGGAGGTAGCCCATGCACGATAGCGCACACTACGATGACGGCGCATTCTATTATTATTGCGACCTTGCGGTTGAATACACCGAAAAACACAACGGCAAAAAAGCAGACGAATGCATCAGAGAAGCCGCCAGATTGACGGATGGAATGGGGGTGCTGGATGAAGACCCCAACTATGCGCACGTATATTTTGAGATGGGAAATATATGGGGCGAGAAAGGAAGCTATGAAAGGGCTATCAAGCATTATGAGATGGCAAGAGAGGAATATTCATGCTATGCTGAAATAGCATACGATTTTGCCGACCGCATAGAGCGCCTGGACAATGCCATCCACTGCTGCGTATGCATCGCAGCCATAGACCCTGGCAATGCGGAAGCATTCCTAAACATGGGGATTGCCTATTACTCAAAAGAGGATTACGACCAAGCGATTGAGTGCTACGGCAAAGCCATTGCGATAAAGCCCGATTATGCCGAAGCCTATAATAATATGGGAGCCGCCTGCCGATTCAAGGAAGATTATGGCAAGGCTATCGAATGCTACGAGAAAGCGGTTGAATTGAATCCCAAATGCGCTGATGCCCTCAACAACATGGGCATTGCCTGCGCAGACAAGGGCGATTACGGCAAAGCGATAGAATGCTACGAGAAAGCCGCCGAATCGGATGCGGACAAGGCGAAAATAGCATATTACAACATGGGCAACGCCTATGAAGGGAAAAAGGATTGGGACAAGGCGATTGAGTGCTGGGAAAAGACCATTGCGCTAGACCCTGATTTTAGGGAGGCGTACCATTGCATAAGCCTCGCTTATGAGGCGAAAGGCGACAAGGACAAGGGGTTGGAGCATAAAGAGAAGGCAGAGCGGGCGGGGTGCATGCGTGACATTAGTTGAAAATGCGTTCGCGGGATTAAAATCCCAAGACGAAAGGTTCAAAGCGGCTGTGCTGGAAGGCATAGATGTCGTGGCAGAGCATTTGAAAACTCCCAGCCCTGATGCGTTTTCGGAGGAAGCTCCCGCTTCTGAAAAGGAAGAGGGCAAGAAGGAGAAAGACCTCGGAGCCATAATCGACAATCTGGTGTATGCCCTCGCCGAGCTTAAGGAAGGCTTGGAAGCCCAGGGCATTATCGCAGGCAA
>LIUH01000005.1:0-744 GCA_001462225.1 Fibrobacteria bacterium GUT31
AAGAATCATTATCAGGTTGTCCTTTAGCCTGCCTATCATAAGATTCTCGTTGGCGGCGTATTCGCTGTATTTCAGTTCCTTGCCCGCGTTGTTCTCGCACACGGCCACGTCGGCGTCGCGCTTGAACCCGGCGGATATGTTGGCCAGGAACATGGTGGCGTAAAAATCCTGCAGAACGGTTTCAAGCGACCTTCCGCTGAAGCTCTCCATGTCAAGCTTGTTCTTCAAAAAGTTGTATCTTGTCTCCACTCCCCAGCGCAGGTGGTAGAGCGGTCCGAATTCATCCGTTCCGAATTCATCAGCGCCGAGATTGGAGAAAAGCATCTCCGTCTTCCCGCTTGAAAGGGACACTTTCACCGCGCGCACATCGCATCCAAGCACCTGCACGGTGAAATCGCGCTCCGGGCAGGCGTCCGCCTCCGGGCAGAAGCCCTGGGGGACGCGCATGAGATACTTGAATCCGTGGTCGCTGAGGTATTTGATCAGCTCCTTCGACGGGTAGCCCCGGTCAAATGTGATCAAGTCCTTTTTGCCCATGCGGGACTCAAAAAACGCAAGATGCTCCATTGCCATGGAACGCTCGCTTCGGGCGGTCGTGTCAATAACGGCGTGGATTATGAAGCCTGAGAGTGTGTCGCACAGAACGCTGGCGCGGGCATGGGGAAGAGAGTGCTCCGAGTTGCGCCTGAACTGGGGCAGATTGCCGCCATGGCCGGGAAGCTGGAGCTCAGTGCCGTCTATGGC
>LIUH01000005.1:980-15124 GCA_001462225.1 Fibrobacteria bacterium GUT31
GAAGGCGCTGTGGCTGATTTTGAGCCGGGCTTGGGAGAAGGCCTGCTTGCTCATGGGCTTCTCCATGGACGGGTCAAGGAGCTCCATGAAGCCGTCTATCTCAAGCTGGAGCGATTTGTTGGAGAAATTCAGGCAGACCCCCATGATGGAGACGAAACCCATGCGGCGATGGCGGGTGAAGCATTTCTCAGAAATGCGGTGGCGCAAAAGGAATTCTCTTGAAAAAAGAAGTCTGATGGCGGCGTTGACGAGAGGAAGGGCATATTTAGTCACACATTAATATACAAAATTCTATCGCAAATAGGTGGTTTTTTAGAAAAAATCCCAGCCTCTTGTCAAGGGTATTCTCTAAAAAATGTCCGTTATCCGGCGAAAAAATGCTTGAACAGGGCTTTTTCCAAAGGCTTACGCAGGGTGCCTCTTGAAAAACACCCTCTCCCTGCGGCTCGAAGCTGCTATATTGCGGTCTTACAGAGCCTTCCTCTGCCTGTTTGAATCAGCCCATAAAAAAAGTATTCTTATTTAAGCCACTTAGTTATTGTTGGTTACAAATATAGCTTCTTTTTCCTCCGGTGTCAAGTATTTATTATAAGAATGTTTTCTAAATCGGTTATAATACACTTCTATATATTGAAAGATGTCTCTTCTCAATTCATCCATTGTTTCATATCTTTTATTGTAAATCAGCCGTTTTTTAAGGTTGCTGAAAAATGCTTCGGCAACGGCATTATCCCAGCAATCGCCTTTCCTGGACATGCTTTGGATGCAATCATGCTTCAGTATATAATTCCCAAAATTTTCTAAATTTCCGGCAGGAGTGCATGAGAAAATTGATTGATAAACTGGAAACTCACAGAATTCTTTTAAAAGAAGAATTTGCGGAACTATTGTTATGCGACGACGATTATCTTTTTGAACGAGCGAGGTTTAAAGCGCAGGAGATATACGGCAATAAGATTTTTATGCGCGGGCTTATTGAGTTTACAAATTATTGCAAAAATGACTGTTATTATTGCGGATTGCGGGCCGGAAACGCAAAAGCACAAAGATACAGGCTCACAAAACAGCAAATTTTAGAATGTTGCAAAAAAGGTTATCCGTTGGGTTTTCGTACTTTTGTGTTGCAAGGCGGTGAAGACAATTATTACACAGATGATATTTTGGTCGAAATCATCCGCGATATTAGGGTTGCATATCCGGATTGCGCCATAACTCTTTCAATAGGGGAGCGTGATTACAAAAGTTATGAGCGTCTGTTCAAAGCGGGCGCAGACAGGTATTTGCTGCGCCACGAAACCGCAAACGATGAGCATTACAAAACTCTGCATCCCGGTAAAATGTCTCCGGTTAATAGAAAAAAATGTTTGCATGATTTGAGAAAGATAGGTTACCAAATAGGATGCGGTTTTATGGTTGGCTTGCCAAACCAGACCTTGGAACACATTATTGACGATTTGCAGTTCATTAAAGAATTAAAGCCGCAGATGGTTGGCATCGGGCCGTTTATGCCTCATTCCAATACGCCTTTTAAAAACAAAAAAAACGGTGACTTACGCCTTACGCTGAACATTCTGGCAATTCTGCGCCTTATGCAGCCAAACCTGCTTATCCCGGCAACAACGGCACTCGGAACGCTTGATATGCACGGGCGAGAATTGGGAGTTCTAGCCGGGGCAAATGTTGTTATGCCGAATCTTTCCCCCCCGGAAGTGCGCAAAAAATATCTTTTGTATGATAATAAAATATGTACCGGCGATGATGCCGCAGAATGCACGGTCTGTATGCGAAACCGAATGAAGAGAATCGGATATGAAATTGCAATCACGCGCGGCGATATTTGTATCTTACCCTAAAATAGATGATTTAGGAGAAACGTATGTTAAAGAAACTTTACCTATTGCTCTTAACACTTTTTGTGTTTTGGGTTGCATCGTGTTCCTCATACAGTCCTATTGAACAAAAACAACTCGGTTTGGGAGCCTACAATAGCGCAAGCAGTAAACAGTACGAAGATATATATGGTAAATGGGAAACTGTTTCAAAGCTTGAAAAAGGAACCGAGTTTAAACCGGAAATGCTTGGGCTTACTCCGGGTTCAACTACTGCTGATGTCCATATCAATTGGTACTCGGATTCCGATGAAGATGAATCGGTTGTTCGCCTCTTTGATGCCAAGGGCGAATTTGTTCGGTTAATATTCGGGAGAACAGGCGTGGCTTCTGCCGGTAAAGGGTACCATAAAGTTAGTTTTAAAGATTTAGTCGCCGGAGCAAGATATAAATATTCCGTATCTAATAATGGTGTTGATTGGGGCGAAGAATATTATTACTCCGTTCCCGCCGTGGGTGCTTTTAAATTTGCAGTTGTAGGGGACCCGCAACTTGCAATAGGCAATCAGGATAGTGCCGCCAAGAATTGGGGAGAAATAGTAGATAAAATAGCAGAAAGCGGTGCAAACTTTATTGTGAGTGTCGGAGATCAAGTTGATGCTATTGCAGGTGACGAGGCCGAATACTCACATTTCTTTGCTCCGGAAAAGTTGCGAAGCATTCCTCTTGCTCCGGTAATAGGCAACCATGACGTGCATTGCCATTTTGTATATCATTTCTATTTACCCAACGAACAGGAGGTGCCGGAATCATGTATCGGAGCAGGGCAGGCGATTGTTGAAAAGGCCGGTAATTACTTTTACCTTTATAACAATGTCCTATTCATTGCGTTAAACACATCTGCGTATCCGAGTAGCAAGGAAGATGCGGCATCTTACATAACCGTTTTTGAGAACACCATTAATGCGGCAAAAGCCGCCTACGCAGAAAAATATGACTGGATTGTAGTTCAGCACCATAAATCCACTGCCAGCGTAGCCATTCATGCAGCCGACCCGGATATTCAATATTATGTGGAAGCCGGTTTTGAAGCGTTAATGACCAAATACGGCATAGACTTGGTGTTGGCAGGGCACGACCACATATATGCTAGAAGCCATCTTATGAAGCAGGATTCCACCGATGCTTTCAGTGTTAGAAGCACAGACGGCAAGGGAACAATATATTTGACTCTTACAACGGCAAGCGGTTTGAAATATTATCCCCCTTTTGTCACTCTTTCCCGGAATGTCAATTATCCTTATCTTTCCGATGGTAAAACCGGCTCTGAATTTTTGAGTGCCGGCAATCCTCCTCTGTCAATGTTTATGCAGTCGCAAAAAATGACGCCGGAATATACGATAGTTGATGTTGACGGCAAAAGCATGACGGTGACAACTTATGGTTCTTATGGTGTTGTTGATAAATTTGCCATTAGTCCTACGCTTGCGAAGTGATGCGTGGCTTGGGAGAAGAAAAATTCATTCAAACGAAAACAGAACCAGTTCGGATTTTGAACCTATGCGCACAGGTGGCCCCCATTGGCCTATGCCGCTGGTTACAAACCACGGAATACCATCAATTTCACCTAGACCATAGCTCAAGGACCACATGAATTTGATTAGAACGGTTACGGGGAAAAACTGCCCCGCGTGGGTGTGCCCGCTAAAGGCGAAATCGGGCTTTCTCGGTAAATCTACGTCGCCGGAATCCAGCCCTCTGGGTTGGTGGTCGAGCAAAAACCATGGAATGGAATCATTTGCGGGCATTAAATTTTTTAAGGGAATTCTGCCGGCGGTATTCCGCCTTGCATATTGATGATCCAAGCGGCCCGTTACGCAAAAGAAGTCATTGCACATCGTTTCGTCAAGAAGAATTTTCACATTATCAAAATCCCGCAACCATTCAAGGCCTTCTCCGAATGATTCATGGTTACCTGTAACAACATAAAAACCTAGTGGAGCATTTATTTGCTTGAATAGGAAATCAAAGTCCTTTTCTCGCAATTTGTTCGCCGGAACATCGGCCAAGTCCCCTACGAAGAATATCGCATCCGGTCGCAAAATACGCAGAGAGTCAGCTATTCGCTCCAATTTATTTTTGGTAAAGAGCACGTCAAAATGAATATCGGAAAACACGGCTATCCGCAATGTTTTTTTTGGTGTTGTTGATAATGTTTGATTTACATTCACCATTTTATAATCGGAGTTCAACGGCCAGCCTATTAAAAAGAAGGCCAAGGTCAAAGTTGCTATTGCACTTACGAATAGAGGTTCCCTTCGCATTCTCAGGCTTTTGTTTGCCCGCTTTTTTTTGCCGCGAAACCGTCTGATGCCTAAGTACAAATCCCAGAATATGCAAAAAATAATCCAGTTAGCCAAAAATATCGTGGCAAAAGAACCTATTACAGCCATCGGTACGGATATAAAATCATTGCTCACGGCTCTTTGAAGAAAAATGGCAGCAAAGCAGAACGTAAAGAGCAAGGCCCCCGGGTAGCGATATCTTCTTGGAAATACAAAACGAAACCGCCACCAAGCGTAGAAAAAAAGAAGCAGGATGAGCGGAAAGAAAAAAAACATTTTATTTCTCTTCCTGTATCCTTGGGAACAACGCCTCGCCTTTACCCAATATTTCGCCGCCTTTCAAAACACCCATCTTGAGCGAACTCTCATCAAATTCCGGTGCGCCCAGCATTAAACGCCCCTGCTCCGTTTTTTGCGGCATAACAGGAGAAAGCAATGCAAGAGCAATTCTCAAAATTTCTGCGCCCGTGTAGAGAACGGTGGCTAATTTATCCTTGTCTTTTTGCTCTGTGCTTTTTGCTAATTTCCAAGGAGCGGTTGCCTCCAAATATCTATTGAGTGCTTTAACCGAATTCAGAATTTCTTCCGCAACCGAACTCAGTTTTGCTTCGCCTATGTTTTTCCTTGCAAACTCAATGGCTTTTTTGGAATAATTTTCCAATTCCTTTTCCTGCTCGCCGTATTCCGCGGGTGCGGGAATTTTGCCGTCAAAATGAGTTAGAACAAGTTTATGAATACGGTTCAATCCGTTACCCAAATCATTTGCCAAATCGGAATTTATTCTGCGGATAAAATTCTCATGGCCAAACGTTGCATCTAGCCCCACCACCATTTCTCGGATTAAAAAATAACGAAAAACATCAACACCGTAGTTCTCAACGTAGTCCATGGGATTAACGCCTGTGCCGCTGGTTTTGCTCATTTTGGAACCATCATCAATTAGCCACCAGCCGTGAGCTAAAACATGTTTGGGCAATTCCCAGCCCATTGCCATTATTATAGTTGGCCAATAGATGCAGTGGGTTGTTAAAATATCTTTGCCTATTATGTGAAAATCGGCCGGCCAAAGCGGTGAGCCGTCTGCGTGTTTGCGGTCTTTGACTCCGCTTATGTAGTTTTCAAGGGCATCCACCCAAACATATGTTACAAAATTCTCGTCAAAAGGCAGAGGAATGCCCCAGGAGAGGCGTGATTTAGGGCGGCTTATACAGAGGTCGTTCAGGGGGTTTTTCAAAAAACTCAGCACCTCGTTTTTGCGGAAATCAGGCAAAATCCAGGAGGGGTTTTCGTTTATATAGTCAATTAACCTTTGCTGGTAATTGCTCATTTTAAAGAAATAGTTTTTTTCGTTTATCCATTCGACGGGGCGGTGGCTAATCGGGTCTTTACCATCCACAAGTTCGCTTTCTTCAAAAAACCTCTCTTCGCCAACCGAATACCAGCCCGAATATTCCTTTGAATAAATTTCGCCTTTATCAAAGAGATATTGCAGGGAATCTCGCACGAATTTTTTATGGTAATCGTCCGTTGTGCGTATAAAATGCCCATAGTTTATATTGAGTTTTGCCCAAAGATTTTTGAAATGAACATTGTATTCATCTACGTGTTCCTGAGGAGAAACACCTTTTGCCGCCGCTGCCTTTTGCACCTTTTGCCCGTGTTCGTCAACACCGGTCATAAAAAAAGCATCAAAGCCAAACAGCTTGTGATAGCGGGTTAGCACATCGGTTAAAACCGTGGTGTAAGCATGCCCGATATGCGGACGGTCATTCACATAATAAATAGGTGTTGTAGCGTAAAAATTAGGCATAGGAACAACGTAGAAATTTCTACGACATCGCTTTTGCCACAGCGAACACCATTCCGGGCCTAAAGTATTTCCCAGCCGTGTATTTTAACGCCGTGCCGTGCAGCAGAGCGAAAAGCTCTGCGGCTTTAACCCTGTGTTTTGCGCAAATGCTCTTGAATTCCCTTTCAAACTTGTTCAAATTTCTTGGCAAGTCAGGGGAAATTCTGCAATCTTCCAGCAAGGCACCGGTCTTTTTCAAATCGCTTAAAAGCGTTTTCGTTATTATTTTGCCCGTGTGCAAACGGCAGCTTCCGTTAAAGCCTTCCGGGGCGGCAAAGGGAATACGCGCCTCCCTGTAGAGATTGCGGAAACACGCCTCCAGCAAATCATCGGCTTCCTTTTTCATTCCGTGCATGTACATTGCGGTTGCAAGGCTGTACTGAATGCCAATCCAAACATCATGAGCCTGAAAGTTGAATTCGTCAAGAGGGGAGCCGTCTTTATGCACAAGGTTTGCTGCTCCTATCAAGGGACTGTTCTTTTTGTAGTTGGTATTGTAAATTTTTGCCAAAGCTCGCTTTGCCTTTTTTGAATCCATAATCGGTTCCAAGCCGAGCAATCGCAAATATGTATCTGCGACAAGGGCATCTGCAAAAACATCTTCGTTCACACCTTGGGTTTTAGATACATAGAAAAGGAAATAGCCTTCCTTTTCGTTCCATAACACTTCGTGGAAGGCCTTTTGAGCATCGTTTGCCCAATTATTCCAATGGGCTGCCCGTTCGCCATCGCCAAGAGTTTCGGCAATTTTCGCTGCCGCCCTCAAACCGGCAATCCACAGTGAACTGCAATAAACCGAAATTCCGTGGCTCGCCAAATTGTCAAAGGTATCGTCTGTTCCGTGTGTAAGCGGAAACACCTGCCCCGGCTCAACCAATTTTTCCAAATATTCCATTGAAGCATAAATCGCATCTCTGCAATAACTCAGCACGGAAATATCACCGGTCATCTGGTAGTGCCTAATCACCATCAGAACAAATTTCGGAGCGAGGTCTTTCCATTCTTTTACATTGTGCCAGTCATAAGCATCGGGAGCAGCGTCAAAAGGACTGCCTAAATCATGAATAACCGCTCCTCTTATCCCTCTTTGCCCCTCTAATTTCGGGTCGGGCAAATCTGCATAAGGCAAATTCACATATGAATTATGCCTGCGAATTTGCGGATTAACCGCCAAAACCGCATCTGCAAAGCTCCGCATAACGCAGCCGTCCAAGCGAGGCAAAAGGGCGAGCAAGCTAAAGGAACCGTAGAAATAAACATCCAAACTGTTGAAGAAAGGGTAGTCTGCGCATTCGCGAACAAGGAAGCGGTCTTCTTTGTCCCAAACGGTGGCTTCGGCCAAAAAGCTCAGAGTGTTTATAGCCAATGTTTTGAAATTTTTGCCGGAATGTTCGGGAACAAGGCGGTTATAGTTGGATGAAATTGCGGATTCAAAGCGAGGAACCGCCTCTATGAACTCCGAGAGCATCGGTTTTATGCGGCGGTCGGGGTCTGGGTAAAATTCCGTGTATTTTTTTACGCTGCTCAGTCCGTTTATCCTTATCAAGGGGAAGTCAAGAGCCATGGAGAACTGCACCCTTGCACTTGTGTTTGGCGGGAGTTCAATGGTCACGCAGAGTGCCCCAGCCATAGTTTCCCTACCGCTATAAACATTTTTCACCCAGCTTTTGCCAACTCTGCCGGAGAGCAAAGCTCCTTTTAACACAGATGCTTCATCTTGCTTATAAAACATGGGTTTAGTGCTCGCCTGTGCAATCACACCGGGGTTCCATGTGGCGGCAATTGCCATTCTGCCCGCACAATCGGATTCCGACAAAAACTTTTTCGTGTAAAATTCTATGCCTATTGTATGGCGCCCATCGGACTGCACCTGTCCATAGCAAGCGGCTTGCGGAAATTTTGCATTTGGCTGCAAAACAAAAGACGAGTCTTGAACCCCATGCCTATCTTTTACAACATTGTAGCCGCAAATATTGCCTTGCATTTGAACGATGGTTATTTCGCGTGTTTTATTTGTGGAATTTTCCAATTGAAAAACAGTTGTATTTACCGGCAAACTGCTCATTCTTTCGTTACCGGGAAGCACAGGGGAAAACTGAACTTTGCGGATTTTCACCGTTTTTTTGGAAACATACTCGGTAGCGGAAACAGGATACAAAGCCGTGTATTCCATAAGTTCCGGGTTATAACCCTCTTGCCCTAAAATCTCCTGTTCCTCACCCCAAGCCGCTGTAAGCGAGCCTTGTCTTTCCGGGGTTTCTCCCACAAGTCCGTCAAAAAAGTCAATCAGCCAGAGTTTTTGAAAGCGGGGGCTGCGGTTATTGCTAGCGAGCATCGCTTCTGTGCGGCGGCTCCATTCGATATGCCAGCGGTTCAAGCGTTCTTCGTTTGCAGCGTATAAATCGCCTTTTTTTGTTGCGCTATCCAAGAGAATGGCTATTTCGCTCGCACTGAGACCTTGAGGCACAAGGGCATTGCCTTTTATATCCACCAGTGGAAAGAAGGAGAGCAATTCGTAAACCTGCGGAACATTTTCAACCATGAGCGGCGAACCCTGGATTGCCTCTTTGAAATAGAAATCATTGAGTTTCAAGTCGCCGTTTTTTTCGCCCCGGACCTGAATTCCGGGCAAAAAGTGCATAACCGGCGTTGTTCCGGCCGGAGTCACGGTAAAAGCGCTGCCAATTCCGCCAACGGCTATGCCTGTGGTTGAGGGGGTTGTGGTAAGGGGTGTGTACCAGGGCTGAATAAATTCCACGGCAAGACCCGGAGTCATTAAATCTTTAACAGAGCCTTTGAGGGCAGATTGGGATAGGTATTGTGAAAACATTAGGGGAATGTAGAAATTTTTTTCTAAATTAATATAAAAAGAGAGGTGCATATAACTACAACGGAAACTATAGTCGCTCTAGCTACGCCGCCTGGGATCAGTGCAATAGCCGTGGTGCGTGTGAGCGGCAAAGCTGTGCGCAAAATATGTGAGTCCGTTTTGCCCGGTTTTAAGATGGAGCCTAGGAAGGCAACGTTGGTCGGACACCTAATTGCAATTTTTTTCCCTGCGCCTAATTCCTACACCGGCGAAGATGTTTTGGAATTGTTTCCGCATGGAAATCCTTTTATTGTTCGCAAGTTGATAGAGGAAATTTGCAAAGTTGAAAACGTACGCTTGGCAAAGAGAGGTGAGTTCACGGAACGGGCTTTTTTGAATGGGAAAATGGATTTAACGCAAGCTGAGGCTGTTGGCGATGTTTTATTTGCCAGTAATTCAAAAAGCCTGAGCAATGCACAGCGGCTTTTAAGCGGTGAAGTTTCCGGTGAAATCAAGATGCTTGCGGAACGCGTAAAAGAGGCGGCGGCGGCGTTGGAACTGGAGGTGGATTTTGCGGAAGACGTGATGGGGAGTGGGGAGTGGGGAGTGGGGAGTGGAGAATTGAAAGTGGAGAGTGGAGAGTTGAGAGTTGAGAATGGTTTAAACGAAATTTTGCAGAGTTTGGGTGCTCTTAAAAAGAGGTTTCGCAAGGTGGGGAATGAGTTGCCTAAAGCGGTTTTGTTTGGGGCACCTAATGCGGGGAAATCCAGTTTGATAAACGCCCTTGTTAAAGAAGATAGGTTGCTCGTCGATGAGTTGCCCGGTACAACGCGGGATTTCGTGGAAGTACCTTTGTGCTTGCCAAGCGGAGATATTTTGCTGATAGACACAGCCGGGCTTGCAGATGCAGATCAAAATAAAATTGATGGGCTGGCAATGCAAAAGAGCAGGGAGGTTTTGGAAAAAGCGAATTTGAAAATTTTGGTAATAGATATTTCCATCCCTTTGCCGCCGGAATTTGAAAAATGGGCAGGCATGGCAAACATAGTTGTTCACACCCACACAGATATTGCTCCCAACTCTCAACTCTCAACTCTCAACTCTCAACTGACATTCCGCGTTGCATCCCCCAAAAACGAAGGCATTAAAGAACTAAAAGAAGCATTGGATAATATATTTTTTCCAAAAGAAAAAAGAGAGGAGCTTTGGATTACCAACGAGCGGCAAATAACCTGCATGAAAAAGGCGGAAGAGTGCGTACTCAGAGCTTTGGAAGCCAAAGCTGTTGAATTGGCGGCTTTTGAAATGCGTGAAGCACGGAACGCCTTGATTTCCGTAATTGGCGAAATTTCAGACGAAAGCGTTTTAAATGAAATTTTTAGCAGTTATTGTGTGGGGAAGTAAATACTTACTATATTTACCTCATGCGTATAAAAAAACAGGAAGAAAAAGAGCCTAATACACCTCTTAGTACAGCGGAATTGCTCCGCAGGGTGGATTTTTTTAGTAATTTGGACGAAACGGTCTTAGGCAGATTTGAGCGAATTGCTAATGTCCAGCATTTTCAAAATGAAGAAACCATAATGCTTGCAGGCGATGCCCGTAAAGCTATCTTTTTTATCACAAGAGGACAGGCGAAAGTTTTTTACGATTCCAAATATTCCAGAAGCAGCATTTTAAGTTTACTTGGAATTGGTGATTTTTTCGGAGAAATACAGCTTTTAAACGAAAGCGGCAAAATCCATATTTCGGTTATAGCCGAAGGTGAATGCACTGTAATAATTTTCCCGGGAAAGAACTTCATAAACGAAATAATGAGTATGCCCGAATTATCATATGTTTTTTTGAAGGAAACTACGCAAAAATTGAACAGAGCCTATATGCAAATAGCTTCCCTTTCAATGAACACGATTAAAGGGCGAATAAAAGCTTGCTTAATGCACTTTATAGATGAAAGAGGCGTTAGGATACAGTACAAAAACGAATCGGCGATAAAATTGAAAAATCGCCCAACTCAGCAGCAAATAGCGGAAATGAGCGGCACCACAAGGGAAACGGTGAATAGGAAATTGGCAGCCCTCATAAAAGACGGTTACATGGAATTTGATGGCAAGGATTTAATTTTGCTGAAAGAATTACCTAAATAGCGAAAAAAAAATTATATTAATATATAACCACCCTGTTAAAAGGAGCCTTCCTATGAGAAAAGCCTTTCTTTTGCCCGTTTTTCTGCTGGCAATCCTCGTTTTTCAAGCAAATGCGGCAATTACGGAAACTGGGGGGTGGCTGGAAACCTTCTATGTCAAGTGGAGCAAAGATGATGCTTGTGCTGCGAAGGTATCTTATCGAGCTACAGGAATTACTCAGTGGACGCAAATTGATGACCAGTTGATTCGGGAATACGGCGACTATTTTCGTGCCGATGTTTTGGGGCTAACAGCTGGAACCTATGAGGTTCAGGTAATTCCTGTGAATGGCGGAGTGGATGGAACGCCAATGACAAGCACTGGTATTGTGGTTTCTGCACACGACCGCAGCGGTTTTGCCTTTATGAACAACGTTGTTCCGGGCGCATACAATGCAAACGGAACTCTAAAAGCCAATGCCGAGGTAATTTATATAACAGACCAAAATAAGGAGACTGTGAGCTTTGCGGTAAAAACGGCGAGCAACGGGAATACAACTGCTAGCACGGGGCTTCAAGCTATAATCAAGAGCCTTGAAAAGGGTTATGAAAACCGCCCGATAGCTATTCGTTTTATAGGCAAAATTACCGATAATAATTTAACGCTTGACGCAAACGGCGGAGATATAGGAATAAAGGACAATGCCAAAAATACTGCAAATTTCCTCACTCTGGAAGGCGTGGGCGATGATGCTGTGCTATACGGCTTTGGCATAAAAACCGCCAGAGCCAAAAATCTTGAAATACGCAACCTCGGTTTTATGCTCACAAATGCCGATGAAGGGGATAATGTAGGCATAAATACAAATAGCGAACATATATGGATCCACAACAACGATATGTTTTACGGTAATCCGGGTTCCGATGCCGACCAAGTAAAGGGAGATGGAGCCACCGATGCAAAGGCGAGCACAAATATAACTATCGCCTACAACCACTATTGGGATAACGGCAAAACACACTTGCTCGGCAACTCTGTGAACGAGACACCCGGCTATATAACAATTCACCACAACTGGTACGACCATTCCGATAGCCGCCACCCAAGGGTGCGTTTACATTATGTCCACGTTTACAACAATTACTACAGCGGTGTATCGACATACGGTATAGGCGCAGTGATGGCATCTTCCATATTCGCCGAAAAGAACTATTTCAGTGCCACAAACAGACCGATGATGATATCAAAGCAAGGGACGGATGAGGGAACTTTTTCCGGCGAAGATGGCGGGATGATAAAAGCGTTCGGCAATTTTATGGATAACAGCAGCAGAACCAATTACAAACCCTACAGCAGTTCCAATACCGTAGAGTTTGACGCTTATGAAGTGAACACTGCAGCAGACCAGGTACCGAGTACCATAAAAGCGAAACAAGGCGGTGGAACTTTTAATAACAATATGCTTTCAAACTACCCCGCTTACACCACCGAAAACGACTCTGCCGCAATCAGGACAAAAGTCACAACCTACGCCGGACGTTACTGGGGCGGTGATTTCAAATATACCATTACCGCAACCAATACTTCCATAGACAACACTCTCAAAACAAACCTCCAAAACTATGCGGGCGGCCTTATAAAAGTCGGCACAGCCGGCAACGCTTCTTGCCCAATAACATCTCCGTCAAGTTCGTCTGCCGCCGCATCTTCCAGCAGTTCTGAGGCTTCCAGCAGCTCTGGTGCTGCATCCAGTTCCAGTTCTCTGACCCAAAGCAGCAGTTCCGTTGAAATTTGCGACGGAACGGAAAAATTCTGGAATTTCTCAGACGTTGCTTTTTCAGGCGAATTGCCTGAGACCATAGAACAAAACTACACAATAGACGGCTTAACCATTGTTCATGGCGGGAATGATATGGGCTATGATGATAATTCTAAAGCTATTGACGGATACAGCTTTACGCATCGTTTTAAATTTGGCGGCAAAGGTTCTGCCACAGATAGGGCTTTGAAATTTGATGTGGGCGGGGAATGTTCAATAAGCGTTTATGGAATGTCTGCCAATGCCTCCAATACCCGCCCACTCGCCCTCTCCACCGCTGCAACCGAACTGCAAGCGATCGATTTCCCCGGCAATGCCATTTCAAAGGGAGTCTATTCCTATACCGGCGGCGCAGCCTCTCTTTACCTGTATTCCAAAAACAGCGGCATTAACATTTACGGCGTAAAGATTAACCACTGCGGTGAAGGAACTCCTACCCTTTCACCTGCACCTGTGCACAGCAATGTATTGAGCACAATGAAAAATGCTATTGCCTTGCAAGCTGCAAGCGAAACTTCGGTTAAAGTTTTTGACTTGAAAGGCAATGTTATTCGTTCCTTGAATTTCAAACAAGGCAACTACACCGTACCGTTTGGGGATTTGCCTCAGGGTTTGTATATTGTCAGGGCAAAAAATACCTCATGGCAAAAAACGGTGAAAATTAATGTTGTTGCAAATAACTGAGAAAATCCTTTCCATCGGGCGTATCTGGCATCTGTTTGCACATCTTGGGTTGGGCTGCCGCTCACGGGCAGCGTGTCATTTGGAAGCATTCCCAGCATTAACGGGGTGCCTGTGTAACACCACGTTGCACCATGCACCCCGACGTTGCAAATGCACCCCACCGGTTCAAGGCAGGCTCAAGAAACTTCGACGTTCAGCCACGGTTGAACCTGTGCTTGGGACATTGCTCAATTTTCACCGGATGAAGAAAGTGTACACGATAGGACAGGAGCTGGCCGGCAAGCAGTTTTTGATGGCCGCGGCCGCGTACAATCTGAAGAAATTAATGAGCCAGAGAAGCCGCAAATATGCGATGTCTGCCGTGAGCACTGCGAAAACCGCCTTGGCTGGTATAAATTACGCCGTGAATGCGGCGAAAACCCTTCTATTGGACGAAATTTTGGCGTGCGGTAAATTCATCTTCTCCAGCAATAAAATTTTTGCTATGCAATAAGAAAAATCATTTGAAATGAAACTAGAGCGGTCCGAAACTCTGTTGTTGCGCAACAGACACAATTATCCGTCTCTACAACGACGTTGTGCAATATTTGTCAGAACCCCGATGGCCCCGATTTTTAGGATTTAGGGGATTTCATCATTTCATGCTGCATTGTCGGCACCTGAATTTTTACTATATTGCCTAT
>LIUH01000005.1:15341-15482 GCA_001462225.1 Fibrobacteria bacterium GUT31
ACTTGACATAGGAGTCAAGGCGGCGGCACTATGGCAAGCGGGAGATAAAGAAGGTTATTCTCGCCTTATAAGAAAAATTCCCATGCCTTCGTATATAGCGAAGGTTATGAAAGATAAAGTGGGGGTGGACTTTCTCACCAA
>LIUH01000006.1 GCA_001462225.1 Fibrobacteria bacterium GUT31
GACGCAGGGGGTGGGGATTTTTGAAGGAGACTGTAGGGGCGTTGCAGGCAACGCCCTTGTGGCGCCGGTGGCAACGGCAACGGTTGTTGTTGAAGGGTGTGAGGTGGGGTTGGCGTTGGTGGCGGTGTGAATTTCTATATTTGGAATATTCTTTGTGGGTTGAGTATTTTTTTACTATATTATTCAATGTTGAGAGGAGATTTAAAAAATGAGCACCGTTTGCTATGATTTGGCGAAAACGCAAATTGATACTTTGCCAGAAACGGCTGTAAAAAAGGTTATTGAATTTATATCGTTTCAAAAATATAGTCTTGGACTGTACGAAAACGATACTGATTATTTAAATTCAATTCCTGGTATGGCCGAGTCGCTTATTGAGGGACATAACACCCCATCGTCCGAATGTGTCTCTTTAGAAAAGATATGGCCAGATGTATAAAGTGGAATTTACCAAGCAAGCGGAAAAAGATGCTGTAAAGATCGAACGGGTAGGTTTGAAGGATAAAGCCGTTGAAGTAATTAGAACCGTTCGTAAAAATCCTTTTGAATTTTCTCAAGGTTTTGAGAAACTCCAAGGCAATTTAAAAGATATGTATTCACGCCGTATCAATCGCCATCATCGTTTTGTTTATTCTGTATTTCCCAATACTGAAAATCTCAAAGATGTCAACGGAGAACTTTACGAAGGTATTGTTCACGTAAATCGTATGTGGACACATTACGAGCCGTAGAAACGGATAAATCCGTCTCTACTGTCCGCACATAATGGCGATACGATTTGCGTTTATGGTACAACTAGGCTGCAAATGCCTCAACGCAAAGCCATAAAATTTCTATATTCAAAGCAAAAGGAGATTGAAAATGGCAAGAGTTCAATGCAAAACGGTGGAAGCGGGTGCCTCAAACGCTGGGAATAAACCTAAAAGGCTTTCAAAAGCTGGTGAATGGAGGCTGAAACACCCTAATGGACTTGGAGTTACAATTCACGATATGCGTGCTGTAATGAGGTAATATGCGTTATCTGTTAGATACAAATATACTTGTGTTTCATGCACAAAACGGTGAAAATTTAGATAAAGATGTAGCTTCTATCCTTGACGATTACGAAAATATAATCTGTGTAAGTTCTGAAGTCATCAAAGAAACCATGCATCTTATCAGGTATGGGAAAATAGATGTTAAGCAATGGAAGAAGCCTAACGATATTTGGAAATCCATAGAAGAGTGGGGGTTCAATGTGGACTACGTTAAAGAAGAGCATATTAAGGTGGAACTGGAAAAGCAGCTTAGAGATGCGGAAATGGAGAAAGCCATCTTAAAAAAAGCTGTGGGCATTTTCTCAAGAGTATCGAAATGAAGTTCCTGTTCATCAAGGAGCACCGCTATGAATTTCCGATAACGAAAATGTCCCGCATCTTGGAAGTATCCGCAAGCGGATTTTACGGCTGTCAGAACAGGCCGCCCTCCAAAGCATCCGTTTTTTCGCGGAAATTGCGGGAAAAGATTCGGGAAGCCTATGACAGCCATGGCGGAACAGCAGGCAGCTGAACTACCTGTTTGGCCGCTTGCGTGTTGCTGGTCAAAGCCCCTTATCAAGCCGTTTACCATAACTTCCAACTGCTGGGCAAGTTTAGCTCTGGCATCGAGCAAAGCCATGTTTACGCCGAAGGACTCGTTTTCGCCTACGGCATTGCCGGATTCACGTATTCCGCTAGCCTGCTCAAAGACTTTTTCCTCGCACTCTTCTTTTTCCAGTTTGAGGCCCCGGTTTGCGGATGCCGCTTGCTGGGGGGTGCTTGGCTCTGCTTGAACCGACTGGTATGTCGGGGCGGTGGCGGTGGTCTGCTGTGCCGGGGGGTTGCTGGCACAAGAGGTTAGGATTGTGAATGTTAAGGCAAGCGAAACGCCTGCCGCCAGTGTGGGTTTTGAGACTGTTTTGCTCATAAAAACTCCTATTTTCCCGCTGGTTGCCTCGTCAAGCCCGCAGGAATAAGGCTTGGGAGGTTTGCCCGGCATGGGCATGTGGTCAATTTTGGACACAACGGACAGAGAAAAAGGTGGACTTGTAGTTGCCGTCCATACTGCTACCGCCGTAGTCTATGAACTGAATTCAAATTCTCTGTTATCCAAGTTTTATTGCCTATTTTAACGGTTTTATATGACTTGCCATCTCTTGAATCAGTAAAAGAATTGCGTGGTTCATCAGTTGTACCATCTTTGCTATGCTCTACACTCTTAAATGAAACTGTGCAGTTGGCTTGTTTGTTGCCATAACATTTGCTGCCTTTTGCATTGTAATCCAAATTCTCCGCAAACCAAGTTTGAGAGCCTATTTTAGCGGTTTTATATGCCTTGCCGTCTCTTGAGTCAGTAAATGAACCTCGCTGTACATCATTGGAACGCTCTAAATCCTTAACTTTCCCGTTTTCATGATAACGGGACGCATAAAATATGTCCCTATCAATATCAATCCTATTCCCATTGTAACCCAGGAATCCGCTAAATTGAATGTAGGCCAACGCTCAAAAATAAAGTCGGGAAAATCAAAGTCTATAAAATCCACCACCTTGCCTATGCGCAAACGATCGCAAAAATTTCCAAGCGCACCTGCGATTATCAAAACTATGCCGATTTTAGACAGATAGTCTCGCTTGTGCAAGCCTCTGAAAAAATAAACTGCCCCTAAGCATGCTATAACGGTTAAAATTCCAAAGAATAGAGTCGGCGAAAGCCAGGGCATAAGGCTCTGCGGATTAATGGAAAAAGCCGCCCCCTCATTATATGCAAGGGTAAAATTGAGCAAACCATCGCCATTGCCTATAACGGGCATTTTCCAGCCAAGACCATGAGAATCTGCCCAAAATTTGGTGATTTGATCCAAAATTAGGGCAATAACAGCAATTGCAACGTAAATCAGAGTTTTCATTTGGAAAGAATTTAGAAAGTTGAGAGTTATAGTAGCCACTGATTAACTTGATGCTTGGGTTTGGGGTATGGGATATAGGGTATGGGAAAATCTTAATTATTTGCAAAATTATGCGTTTTATGTCCGGTAATCCCTATACCCCGAACCCTATACCCTATACCCAAGCGAGTTTATCAGCGTTTACTATATTTTTCTAAGTTACTCTTCTATGCGTTTTTTACCCATTATTGCACTGCTTGGATGTGTGGCTTTTGCCGCAGATGTTTCTCTTGAAGGAACTTTGGAAGCCGATTACGGAACTTATCTTGAAAAAGATTTTGTCGTTAACAATGCCGCAAACCATGACCTGCGGCTTAAGATGAACGTAGATATGGACGAAAATGTGCGGGCTGTTGTAGGCGTTGCTTCTAAAAGTTTAATCCCAAGTTCGGGTGAATATTCAAGAATTCGCCACAGAGATGCAGCCACACCCATAGGCTCCGACAGCAGCCGCTGGACTTCGTTTGAATTTGATGGAATTTCTTTGGAATGGACTGTGAGCAGAGGCCTCACATTTATCTTTGGAGACATCACATATTCCTTTGGCAGTTTTAACTACTATTATTGGCGCAACCCCGATTACTATGCCACTGTTCTTCCGACTCAGGGAATACGTGGCTTGGGTGCAAAACTGGGGGATGACGGCTACGTTTATTTAGGTGCAAGCGATGCAAACAGTAAATCCGGCAGGCTTGCTGCAAGTTACGCATTTGCCATGCCGGGGTTAAACAAGGTGAATAACAAATTTACCCTAGCCCCAATGCTAGACCTTATAAAAGGCGGCGGGCGCCCTCATCGCTATACCTTTGGCGTTGATGCCAACTATTCTCGCAGCTACACAGACCTCAATTATGCAGTTCGCGGCATTTACGGAGTTCACCCGAGCCACGGGAATTACGTTAATACGTTCACCCTTGAACCGAGCTTCAACTACAAGGATTTTAGCCTAGCAGGTACAGGCTATTGGGCTATACTCTCCGATTCCGCAGATGGCGGGATTCCAATAACAGTTGATGATACCTACACTCCGGATGAAAAACTCATTTATGTGGAGCCGGCTTATTCCTTCAACAAAAAATTCAGCATGGGGCTTGGCTTTGAATGGCACAAGCCGGATAACAGTGAAAAAGATTTAGAAGATTGGTTTTTAATCGCCCCTACCGGCTATCTCTACCCCACCGCAGGTATGAATTTATCGTTTTGGATAAGCTATGCTATTACGGAAGGACACAATAATTCGGGTTTCGGAATAAGTTCGTCGGTTAAATTTTAACACGTGTTAATCTCTTTGATAGCCGCTGTTTCAGAGAACGGCGTGATTGGAAAAAACAATAAGCTGCCGTGGCATTTGCCAGTGGATTTGCAGTTTTTCAAAAAAACAACCCTTGGCAGCCCACTCATAATGGGTCGGAAAAATTTTGAGAGCATCGGTAGGGTGCTGCCCGGCAGAACGAACATAGTGCTCACCGGAAATCCGAATTTTGCAAACGCAGATTTAAAAATTGCGCATTCGCTGAAAGAGGCTTTTGAGATTGCGCAGGAAACAGGTGCAGATGAATGTTTTGTTATAGGCGGAGCGGAAATTTACAGGGAAGCGTTGCCTTTTTGCCAAAAACTCTACATCACAAGGGTGCATGGAATTTTTGAAGGCGATACATATATGCCCGAATTTGAAAAGGATTTTCGCAAAATCAGCAGCGTGAGCTATTTCAAGGATGAGCGGAATATGTATGACTGTGATTTTGAGGTTTTTATCCCAAATTCCTCTTTTTCCTAACGCTCGCTAATTCCTCAATGCATCCGTTCAACTCCGTTTCTTCAAGCAGATCTTCCAGCAAGCAAGGCATTCTCCAGCTCCAGTTTTGAGAGCCTATGGTGCCTGGGATGTTCACCCTGTCTATGTCCGGGTCTTCCGGAATGAATTTTTGCGAAAGGGCCATAAAATCTTGAAGGGGTAAAATGGCGAGCAAACTGTTGGAGTTGAACAGATTTTCAATTATCAGTTTTACATGTTCTGCCGCCAGAGTTGCGGGAGTTTTGCTGCTCTGCCCGATGTGTTTCCAATATAAATCCCTGTCAAAATCTTGCTCGTTCCAAAGGCCGAGCAGCGTGGAAGAGTCGTGGTTGCTGGTTGTGCAAACGGAAAGCCTGGGATACTCCGAAAGCGGAATATAAGGACTGCCCTCTTGCTTCCAGGAGCGGCTCCACCGCTCCACCCTGAGTGCCAAAATCCCCAAATCCTGCAAAATGCCGGGAACGCAATTCGGAACTGCGCCCAAATCTTCCGCACACACGAGCATATCGGCTTCTTTTGAGAGAACGCTGAGCAGCTTGCGGCCATTTTCGCCCCATAAACCCTCTTGTTTTGCCTCGTTGTTTCTCATTATATTTTTAATGATGTTTATCTCGTGCTCAGGCAGGGTTAGCAGTACAGGCGCGTTATACCAATACCAGTAAGGCCACAGAATTTCTTCATTGCTGCTCGGTACAAATACCCTATCCCAATAGGCATTCAGCAAGGCATCTTTTATAACCTGCTCTTCATCCAGAGACATGATTGCACGTTCGGAGTGATATTCACGGCGTAAAATATAGCGGCCATAAGAACCTTGCAAGGGTTCAAAATATTTTTGCTTGGCCTCTTCCGTAGCTTGTCCGAACCAATTATTCAATTGCTCTTCTCCGAAATTCGGCGAAGTTAAATAATGCACGGTTTCCCTTGGAATGCCGGCTTGCAAAATCTCATTCATGTAAATGGGAACAGAGGGCACAAAATGCCCTAAAATCCCGGTGAACTCCTGCTGTGGCACCACCCATATGCGGAAAAATCCCAAAACATGGTCAATGCGATAGGCGTGGTAAAATTTTTCCGCCTGTTTAATTCTCGCGCGCCACCAACTGAAATCTTCCTTTTCAAGGTTGTCCCATTTGTAGGTTGGAAAGGCCCAGTTTTGCCCGCTATAGCAGAACATATCGGGGGGTGCTCCAGCACGTTCGTCTAAACTGAAGAATTGCGGGTAGTGCCAAGCGTCTGCGCTGTCTTCGTTGATTAAAATGGGGATATCGCCTTTTAAGCGAATGCCGAGTTCGTTGAGTTCGTGCACGGCCTTTAGGAATTGTTTTTCTGCAATCCACTGCATCCATTTTTGAAAGAGGACATCGCTTTCTTTAATTTTATCTTTTTTTTCCCAGTGTTTCCATGATGCTTCGTTGTTTTCCGCTTTTAAAGCGCAAAACTGGGCATAAGAGCGGAGCCATGCGTTTTGCTCAATCCATTTATGAAAATGCTCGTCTGCTAAAATGTCCTTCTTTTTCTTGTCAAAAATCGTCCGCAGGGCCTGACGTTTGTAGCGAGTCACTTCTACATATGGAATGCGGGGTTGTTCTGCGAATTTAATTTCCGCCGCGCCTTCAATTTCCTGCAAGCGTATATACACAGGGTTAAGGGCAAAGGCGCTTCTTGCGCTGTAAGGGCTGGGTTCCTCCCCGGTATCGTTCACCGGCAAAAGCTGGATCAAATCCAGCCCGCATTTTTTAGCCCACTTTCCAAAAGGAATAAGGTCAAGGAATTCGCCGATTCCAACGCTTTCTTTGGAACGCAAGGAAAACAGGGGAACAACAACCCCCGTTTGATAGGAGGAGATTTTACCATAACGCATAAGGGTAAACTAGAAAATTACAGCGGGTAAACTCTGATTTATTTGCTTGGGATTTCTATCTTCCCCCTTATGCCCAAAAAACTTCCTTATGGCCTGAGCAACTTTGCCGATTTAATCGAAAAAGATTATGCTTATATTGACAAAACCCGCTATGTTGAATTCCTTGAAAATGAGAACAACCCATACCAATTCTTTATTCGCCCACGCAGGTTCGGCAAAAGCTT
>LIUH01000007.1:0-1577 GCA_001462225.1 Fibrobacteria bacterium GUT31
ACGCAGGGTTGTTTATGAATTTTCTTTGGAGGGCAAAATGAGCCAAACGGAACTAATCGTTGAGAATTGGATGGATATTCTTCCGCCGGATTACAAGAAGTATGGAATCACCTCCAACAGCTTTGATCCGTGCATATTACAAAATTTAGGTTAACGCAGGTGGGGCTGTGTGTGTACCCTGAAAGAAGCGATGGTTATCGTATTTACCACGAAATATACAAGAAAGGGTAGTGGAAAACGCCAAAAGCGGTTGGAACTAGGGAAAGGCTTTTCCTTTTTTAATGGGACAACAGCGAGAAAAACATTCTCCATAATTGTTTTCTTTCATTTTTTTATCGTTTCAATGCGAAAAATTTCTTATCCTGCGTGTACCGTTACAGAGGGAGTGGCTCTCCCTTCAGATCCCAGCAGTTACATGCTTTCCATACAGAAGGTGCCGCTTAAAGTGACACCCAAGAACAACCCTGCCTCCTACGATTTTGTGGACGACAGCGTTCGCGTTGGGAGCTTTGACAAAAATGTGGCCGAGCCCTACGGGGGAACCCTGGCCAGCAAGGTAAGGCAAGAAGCGTTTGGAGTCATACTTGGAGGTGCAACCAACGCATTCGTTGCGGCCAGCATTGCTGACTTCAAATTCAGCCTTCTTTCCAATGCGATAGCAGCCATAGAGGATTCCAACATGGGCGGCAAAACAAACGGCGTTCTGAGCAACACAATGAAAGCAATAGTCACCAACAGCGGCCTGAACCAGTTCCAAAACAGCTCTGTAGCCTTTGAACTTTGGAAGGGCAAGATCCAAAACTTTAACGGTGTGGATTTTATCAGCCAAAGCGAGATTTGCAAGTTCAAAGCTCCAGCCGCCATAACAGGCGGCACCGTTACGACCCCTCCGGTTGAAGGCGGCGAAACCATAGGCGTGACCTTCACCGGCATTTCGGCGGTTACCGAAATACCCGCCGGTTATGTGTTCACGGTAGCAAATGTGAACGCTGTGGACATATTCAAGAAAGACAACAACCGCCCAAGGGCTTTCGTTGTTCTTCCTGAGATATCAACGGATCCGGATGGCTTGGTGATCTACACGAATCCGGTTACGAATGCAAGCGGCGTGGCAACCTTGCGCATAGCTCCAATATACGTAACAAACAAGGCATTGAAGAACGCCACCGCTCTCCCTGCAACCGGCGCTGCAATCAACCTGCTATTGACCAGCGGCACCAACTATCAGACCGGGGCCATCTTTAACAAGAACAGCGTAGGCTATGCCTCTGCCGCAATCAAAGCACCACCGGGCACCGATAGCTCTACTTCCACGATTGAGGGTTTTGTGAATGTCCGCATGACTGCGCAATACCAGATAACGAAAGGCTTGAACATAGTTCGCTTCGACATTCTGACAGGCGGGAAAGCATTGTATCCACAGGGCATAGCTGGTCTTTGGGTTCCAGCAGCATAAGGAGGCAGATATGAAAGCAGTAGTAAAACAATCCGGCGGTATTGTCATATCAGTGACCTATGTTCCTGAAACGAAAGAAGAAAAGGCGGCGGCAGAAGCAGAAGCGAAGGCGAAAGCAGCA
>LIUH01000007.1:1725-9582 GCA_001462225.1 Fibrobacteria bacterium GUT31
GAAGGCGAAAGCAGCAGCAGACGCTAATAAGGGCAATGATGCAAACAGTTAAGGATATGCTCGTTGAAGCTCTGGACTACGCCGGAGCGCGGACTGCCCCCGGGGATTTATCCGATGGCATTATTTTCACAATGGCGTACAGAGAGCTAATTAACTCTATTCGCAACATAAACGCGGAGCCGCGCTATTCGTTTGGCTATCAAACAGCCAAAGGGATAGTGACGGTGACCAGCCTAAAAATAAGATCGCAACTGGCCTACGAGGACCGGGGCTTGACAACCGAGCACGAGGAGTTTCTATTCGGCGAGCTTAGCGAAGGCATCGCTCCCGAAGGCGAGCTTGTGCCAAGGTCTGAAAACAACTTGGATTTCGGCGGCCTTGTTCCCTACCGGGTTGCCCGTGTTTTTGACCGGTCGGGCGATTATGCACGAGCAGACCGGGCAGATGTCATACGCGACCGAGAGTTGCAAAGAACGCAACATTTCAGGCAATTTTCTTTCAATCAAGATAGCGAAGATTTTGCCATTCTTGAACTTTCGCATTTGCCAAGCGGTGAATTGACCGTTATAGCGGAAAAACAAATTGTTGAGCCTGACAGCTGTGAAGATTCAATGGATTTGCCGAGGAATGTTTACAAGTTCCTAATGTCCTGGCTTGCACGTTCGTTGTGCCGCAGGCTTGGGAATATGGAAACGATGGCTTTGGCAACCTCCGAGCTTTCCAGCAATGAGAAGCCGTTCTTGGCTACAAACGAGCGGAACAAGAGGGATTACAGGCTTAACCCAAACGCAGCTTACAGCAGGCTGGGACAGGGGGGAGGGGGATTATATGCGCTCCGTTATTGAAATAGACGGCAAACTGAATAGCGGCGTCAACGGATGCTTGCTCATTAACTGCAGCATAGCAAGCGGGGAAACGGCGGCAGGAGCAAATTATATTCAAAACTTCAAAAGAAACAGAAAATTAGATTTGCCTGAAATCAAAGACTTAGATATTTTAGCGGCGTTCAAAAGCCGCAAAGACAATTCGCTTTTCATGCTGATGGAGGATGAAGATGACGAGAAAAAATTCAAGATATTGCGGAAGCTGCATGGCAGCAACACAATTCACAATCCTTTCAAGAAAAGTTTCGCCAAAAAGGGGGATAAGCTTAATTTCTCTTTTGATTACGCGAAAATAAACGAGTTCAGAGGGTTTGACTGCATACTTGTTTGCGCATTTGGCGTTCTGCTTGCTTTTTCGGAATATGATTTCAAACTTATAGAAATAGACACGTCTGAAATTAGCAAAGTCAATCCAATAAACGGCATCTGCGCATTCGGCAACAGGATGGTGGCAACATTTGAACATACCGATGTGTATCATTGGAGCGGGATAGCGCAAGCGCATTTTGGCCAAACCAATGATGATGGGACACCCAGCTACGCAGGCGATGCCGCAAGCGAATACACAAACGATATGACACGTGCGGTAAGGCGAACGGGCTCGCGTCTTGCTGTGTTCACCACCACAAGCATAGAAATTAAGGATTTATCGCAAGATCCTGAAATGCCGTTCCAAGGATACCTATACCAAAACAACTACGATATAGGGGCATTGGTGGACACCATTCGGAGCATAAACGGGGTCCTCTATTTCGTGGGGCAGGAGGGGAACGGCAACAGGCATATTTACTCGCTTGCTGACGGTGCACCTAACAAGCTGACAAATGACAACCAGTCCAAATTGCTTTCAGGCAAATTTGAAAGCAGCGGAACAATGAAAGAGGATGGCTGCACTTTCTATTGCGCATACGGAAGCAGGAATTTTGGCGTTAACATCAGCAATGGCTCATTGTTTGAAATAGACCGCAAAAAAGATGAGGATATTTTAGAGTTCATAGACTATATAGCCAATGGCGACCAGATTTTGAGGGTGTGCAAGAGCGGGCTGTATTATGCGGAACCCGGAAGCGACGATTATGTTCTTGGCAGGGTGAGGCTTCCAAGAAATGATTTCGGGGCGGCGGCCAACATAAGCCAGCTTTCATTCATAGGCGAGTTTCTTGAAAGCAAGCCCGCAGTTGCAAGCCTGACGGCTGAGCGCGGCTTTTACCAGCAAGCGCAGGCACACAGGCGAGGGTTTGACTTCTTTCTGCTGGGATTGCAGAAACTTAATGACATTGAATTTTCGGTAAATGCGAATTTCAGATTGACGCAGATAGTGGTTAATTATCAGTTGTTGAAAAACGGTTCTTTTTATGGGTTAGGATAGGAGGATGATATGAATATTAATGATCGCATAGAGGACCCGCTTAATATAGGCTTGGATCCATTCGGCACGAGATCGAGAAGAAGCGGGGTTTCCAACGCAAATTCCGCCATCCAGCAGGCGGCAAATGAGTTTGACCTGCGCACTGGGAACATTGACTACAATGTTAGTGCGGACATGGTAAACCGGTACATGTCTCCGGACGTGAAGTACAGGCAGAATGCGGCTACGCAATCATTGGCTCAGTTGTACGGCAATAGCGGGGCACTAAACAGCAGTGCGGCACGGTCGGGCATTATGAACGCAAACGCCGGGATTGCGGCACAAGCGTGGAACGATGCATTCAACAGAGCCAATGACATAACAAAAAGCAACAACGAGCTTGCATTAGGCAGATCTCAGAATATGTACAATGCTCAAACCGGTCAGGCGGCAAACAGCGTGGCGGCGGCGATGAACGAAAGGGGATTTTTGGGTAATGTATTGGGTGGCGCAGCAAGTTTTTTAAACGGCATATTTGGGTAGCAGGAAGTTTTTATGGATCAGGGTTTTGCAAATATTATTGCTGATGGAATACAGAAAAGCAACGAAGCTAATGATAGGTCGTTGCAGAATTTTAGTCAGGGCTTGGGAGGCTTTGTTAACTGGAACAGGCAGCGCAAATACAACAAGGGGTACAAAACCCTTTTGGAGGAAAGGGCTGGCTACGCCAATAAGATTCCGATTATTGGCGATATTGATCCTGAAATTAAGAGCAAGCTGAACGATGTGGATAATAGGATTCGCAATTTTGAAATGATCGGGGAAACAAGAGGCCTAAGAACTGGACTCACGGCGAAGGATTACCTGAACAGGGATATAATGAATTGGAAAGCTATGTAAGAGGCGGAGGCGGCAAGGCTCAAAGCGCAGCAGGATATGGAAGAGCGAGAGATGAAAGTGTTAGACGCTTTCAAAGAAACTGATTTATTGCAGTTTGATGCGATTAAAGAGTTTGAGGCTAATAAAAGTCTAACTCCAGAAACCCGCGAGCAGATTATAAACGCAATAGCCCGCGAAGAAGTCATAAAAAATGATGAAGCTAGGCAGCGGCTATTAGGTGAACTGTCAAGTGATGCAGCTGATAAATTGCGAGCCGAAGTGGAACAAATTGCTAAATCAGCGGGAACGGAATTCAATCAGGCCCTAAAAAAATTAACCGGCGGCAGTTTTAGCGACCTGCCTAAGTTATTAATAGCCATTCCGTCGGTGATAGCGCAGGGATGGGGAGGAAAAGATACAGATACATCTATAAGAATCAAAAATGCAATAGATAAAGCTTTTAATAGCGGCTTAGATTCTGCACTTATAGAAAGGGCGTATCGCAGATATACACCAGAGCAAATAGATGTAGGCAAGAAAAAAAGCAGGAATAGGGACTATGGTTTGCCAAGAGGCAGCGTGGAGGATTTTCAATGATTAAAAAATTCATTGCAACAGATGGTAGGGAATTCGTTATTGACAAAAATAACGATATTGAATTCAACGGCAAAAGAATTTCTGCTTTGGATCTTGAGAAAGCGGGCAAGGGAACAATTATAGAGGAAAGCGACGAGCCGGCCAAATCCGTTACTACAAAGCCCAAAGAGCAGCCAAAAGAGAAACCTGAGGAAGAAAGAACGCTAGCACAGACAGCAAACGATTTAATACAAACCATTTTGAATGCTCCGGGCGTTATTAAAGAAGGCGTTAAGCGAAACCCAGTCGGGGTGATTTCAAAAGCAGCATTGAATACCGCCATTCCAAACGCTTATACTGCGTACAGAGAAGGAAGATACACCGGGATTCCGCTCGGATTGGGTTTAGATGCTGTACAGTTTCTTTGGAGCCCTATTAAAACACTCAAACTAGGTGGAAAGATGCTAGGAATGAGCAATAGATTGGTAAATCCAGTGACAAAAAGCCATAGCATAGGAAGAAATATAGTCAGAAATGCACTTCATGAAGCGACTGTTGGAGCCGGAGACAATATTATTTATGAAATGATAGGAGATGGATTGGACGAAAGAGAGCATGATCCTATGGATTATGTCATAGGCGGCGGGTTAGGGGGTATCATGGGTGCTCTTTCATCTCCGTTTCACGTTAGGCAACAGAGAATGAACGCCAATGATTATGCCAAATGGCTGCCAGAAACCCCGAAGGACCATAAACAAGAGGTAAAGCAGAATATAAGGAACGCTCAGAATGACACCAATTCCGACTTTGAGACTTTTTCTAATATAGTGAATGAAGGTCACCCGTTTACAACAACAAAAGGACACCAAAACGAAGCTAGAACACAGAGAAGAGAAATTGAAGGGCGAATGAACGAATACAGACAAACATCAGAAGCAAACACTCCGTTAGAAAACACCACGTTGTCAGATTTTCAGGATATGCTGGGAGAAAATCTATACAATAACAACTCAGGTAATCTAAGCCAAACGGAAAAAGATTTGGTATTAAGAAACTTTTATGACGATTCCGTGGATCAACTGTTGGCCAACAGCCCAAGGTTGAAACAATCCTTAGAAGAATACTCCGAAATGGCACTCGGTCACCCAAGGGCGTATTTGGATAACAGAGATTTTGTAGATGCATTTATGCAAAATTATAATCTGTCGCCAAATGAAATAAACGATTTGCGGAAAATATTCGCAGGCAAAACAACGCTTACCATCCCATCTAAACCAGGTTATGTAAGAGCGGGGGTAGACAATAGAAACAACAACGAGTATTCGCATTTGTTCAAAGAATACATAAACACAAGACCTGAAACTAACATTATTCACGAATACAACAAGCAATGGTCAAAGGCAAAAAATCATGAAGAGGTAATAGGTGATGTTTTGGATAAGCAGGGAAGAGGAGGAATACTTGGGCACCATTTTCCTTATTTTGAACTCAATCCCGAAGTAAACCCGACAATAATAGGCAATAACCCGCTCAAAGCCAGAAATATAGGCAATGCGGTTGGCCGCCAAGCAATAGATTATTTAAGGCAACCGAAGGAAGATATAGAACAAATAAATGAATTGATTCATGCAATAGTGGAAGATGCAAAGAGATTAGGTATAGAAACGGAAGATGGCATAAATAAATATGTCTTGTCTCGGCTAGGGAGCAAGTGGATAAAAGCCGATATTATAGGTACTTCGACACAGAAAAAGGGGGAAAAATGATTTGTAGCTACATGCGATATAGAGCGTCTATAATATTGCGAAAAATAATATTGGCCTTTGCTAAAATGGGCAATGCTAAGATTAGCAACCAAATAGAGCCACTTATTACAAAAAGGGAAACAACTGTAATTCTAGCTTTTTCAGAAGCAGCGGGATATTTTCTATCAATCTTTGCCCCCACCGTCTCTATGTTCATTACAGCCATAAGGAACATAAAACCAAGGCTTATCAAAAAGGCGATATCTGCGGCAAAAAAAATAAATATGGGGCGGACGCAAAACGCCGCAATACAGCTAGCAAAAAGCGCACCGGAAAAAATCGCAGTAAACATAACAAACCTCTTAAATAAATATAGCAATTTTCAGAAAGGAGTTCCAGTATGCTCATAACCAGCAACACGATACCCCCCATATTAGACGGCAACGGCATCCCTATAGTAAACGGCAAACTATATGTGCGAAAGGGCAGCACAATGCAAGCCGAGCCAGCCGAATTGCGCGATTCCATAAACCCGGAGAACAGCAACCCGGTATCCAACCCAATACAGCTAAACAGCGCAGGCGAAATACCCGACCCGGTGTGGACAAATCCCGCCGATGTCCTATGGTGCTTTGTTTACAACGAGAACAATATATTTGTGCGCTCCTACCCGCTTGTGTCCGTTGCCGTTTCCGAGGGCAACATAGATTTGCCGCCTGAAATTATAATAGATATTTTACATGTAGAAGATCACGCCGTTATAGCAGATTTGACTGTAACGAATAATTTGGATGTAGATACCGATTTGACCGTGAAAGGTGATTCCACCGTGGAAGGCAATTCGGCCATTGATGGTGATTTGGATGTAAAAGGCAATTTAAATGTAGAAGAAAATGTAATAATAAAAGGCCATATAAATGGCGATATTAAATTAGACAATGAAAATGAACTGTTTGCAAAATACAATACTCAAAGCGATGCCCCGCTAAATTTTGACTCAATACCGGTTGGCTCGTATCTTATATTTTCTTGTATATTTGGAAGCCTTAATATAAATGATATTGTGTATCCTATTAGTAGCAGTTTCACTAATATTATTCCTACGCTTCAAATTGATTCCGGTTTAGGAATATCTATTAAGTGTCTAGGACTTGTGAATGTTTTTCTTAACCCTCCTATTTCAGCAACAACTTACCTGGGCGTGAGGATATCGTAATGATTAAAATTCGCGCCCGGCGCGTCAGCGAAAAAGACTTGCTCGTATTTGCCAATGAGCTTGCAAGCGAGCTTGGCGGCAACGGCAAAGACGGTCGTGCATTCGGCATTGACGGCAACGGAGATATTTGGCTTTTCGGAAAAAAGATTAAAACGGAGGAGACATAAAATGAAAAAAACACTAAGATTAGTAAAACGAATTTCCGAATTGGTACTTGGAGATTACGAACAGGACAAGAACAGTGCATATCTGCCCGCAAGCGTAGGCGCGGAGGAGACACGCAAATATCTGCTTAGAGCGGCAGAGGAGGCGGCAAATAGGTATACAGATAGCAAAAAGTGGCTGCCAAACATTACTGATAATGAAGATAGCACGGGCGTGACGGACAGTGCAAGCGTGGCGGTGAGAGACAATTCAAAGTTGGAAATGTCACAGTTCGCAGGCATAGAATTTCGGACCAGTGTAGGAGGCGAAAACGATGGTATTTATTCAGAAGTCGGCCAATTGCCTTATCTCTGTAGCACTTATATCATAAGCCTGTCTTCTGACAAACTTGCTGGGTATATATTTGCATTGGGTAACTGCAGCAAACTGCTGCATACAAATTATATTTATAGAGCAAGCGATGTTGACAATTTTACAGGGGACGGTTGGAAATATTATATCACGGGAGAGCATTATAACGAAATAATAACGAGCATAGCAAACGAGGCTAACCGTGCCGCCGGTGTAGAGAGCTTTTTAGCAGGCCAGATAACAGCGGAAGCAAATCGTGCAGGAGCGGCGGAAACGAATTTACAGGAGCAGATTACCGATGAGGCGGCAGCAAGAGAGAATGCGGACGCCGCCATAAATGTTCGTATAACAGGGATAGAGAATCTTGGCGATTATGTTGGCTCGTTCCCCACATTTGCTTCATTGCCGACTGACACATCAGCGTTTCCAAACGGCATAACCGTGAACGATTTCACAACCATCCAATCTGACGAGACGCATTCAAACACGCCAAGCAGATATGTAGTCAGCGCGATAAACGGAACGGCCATCGCTTGGAACTACGATTTCTCGTACTCGCAGGACATAACCGGCAAGGCGGACAAAGTGCCAAGTGCAACTAATGGCAATTTCGCGGGGCTTGACGCGAGCGGGAACTTGACGGACAGCGGGAAGAAGGCGAGCGATTTTGCTGCGGCGAACCAGTCATTGGCG
>LIUH01000008.1:0-12981 GCA_001462225.1 Fibrobacteria bacterium GUT31
TTTTCCCGTTTTCTCCGTCTAATGTAATAGTAAAACAAAAACGGAGGATTTATGTCCACAGAAGTCACAGAAGTATTTGCGTCAATAACACATGACACAATATTCAAAATAGCGTTCACAAAGGAGCAAAACAAAGGCCCGCTGCTCTTTTTGCTGAACACCTGCCTAAAGGAGGTTCTGAAAGAACCCATCATAGATGTAACTCTAATCCAAACCGTTGAGCCCCCAGAAAACAAAAACGGCAGGTTCACCGTGTTTGACATTCAATGCAAAAGTGCCGACGGCACCAGGTTCATTGTCGAGATGCAGGTAGGGAAGCAGGAGTATTTTATCAAAAGAACGTTTTTCTGCCTTTGCCGAGCAACGAGCAACCTTGTAGAGAAGGGCAAAATGGAAGTTGAAGGTAAGGATGTTCCTTACGATTACAACATTCCGGTTGTATATACGCTTAGCTTTCTGGACTTTGAAGTAGATTTTGGCGAAGGCTGCGGTGAGCTAATCCAGTACTTGTCTGTGCGTAACGACCTTCACCCGGAGGTTCGCTATGATATGATGCAAATGGTTTATGTGATGCTCCCCAGATTTGGCAAAGAGACTTGGGAAGATTGTCAAGATGCCTTTGAGCAGCTTGTTTTCCTTTTCAAGAAGATAAACACGTTGCAGGAGAAACCGGAAGGTTGCAAGAACAAGGCCATTGAAGATATCCTTGAGTCAGCGAAAATTTCTAATTTAAGCGAAGAGGAACTTATGCAATACGAGCGTGAAAAGAAGTATCTGAGCGACTACGCCGCTGCCTTGGCTTATGCCAAGAAGGAAGGCATTAATTACGTAAAAGACCTTCTACTACAAGGTCTAAGTCACAAAGAAATCTTGGCAAGACTCGACGAAAAATGACTAAAATGCGGCAAACCTGCAGTTTGCCGCAAGTTCACAGAACGCCTCAAAAAAAAATCCCAACCCCCCTTTCCTAACAAAGCCTTGACATGCCCGGAAAAAATTTCTATATTTATGCCCATGATTGTGCATAAAACCCGAAATTCGTCAAAAAAATATATATACTTCCCCCAACCGTTCCCGCGCATAAATCCAGAATTTCCCCCCCTCAAACCAAGGAGTTTGCCATGAGCAGCATGAAATACGCTCTCGCCCTCGTTATTGCGTGCTTTTCAATGAGCGCGTTAGCGCAGGATGAAGCCGAAACTCCGGCTTCGCCCGAGCCCAGAAAAATAGCCGTTTATGTATTCGGCGCCAGCGAATCCGGCGTGAACAAGTCTTTCGGCAACAAATTGCTTGCGGCAATCACGCAAAGCGGCAAGTATGCGGAGATAGGGGATTCGGAAGCCTTTTACAGGGAGCTTTCGAAAAGCAACGAGGAAGGCATCGCCCAAATAACGCAGACGGCCAAGCGATACGGCGCTGATTATGCCTGCGTTGTCAACATGACCGAAGCGTTTGGCGCCTATTCCATCCTAGCCCGCATAATAAAGACCTCCGATTCCCAAGCAATCAGAACTGCCCAGCTTGACCGTTCTCTGAAGTCTCTTGATGACCTCGCCAGGGTTTCCAGCGAGCTGGTCAGCCAGCTTTTCCGTTCGCAGGCCCAAGCGCCCTCGCCCTCGGCGCCTTCTGCGGCTCCTGCTCCTGCTCCGGCAAGCCCGGCGGCGGCAGCCGGGAAGGAGTGCGAGAGCGAGCTGAACATCAACGAGCTTATTTCCAAAATCAAGAGCGGCTTCCTCCCTCAGTTGAAGGACTGCTCCGGCACCTTGGCCAAGGACATGGCATTGGCGATGTCCCCCTTTGGCAAGAAGGGCGCGGCTCCTGAGCCTGTGTCGTTTATGAAGGAATGCACGATTGACGGCATCAAGAAGAGATTGCCTGCGGGCGCGGAGGAGTATGTCAAGCCTGTGGAGAAATTTTTGCAGAATGTTATGAATGCGGCTTCTGCGGCTGGCGGCAGTCTGGATGTTAAAAAGCTTCCCGGCATTATTGGCGGGCTTAATGTGAATGACCTCATAAATGAATTGGAGGCTAAGGCGGCCAATGACGAGTGCGTAGTTGATGAGCCTTACGAGCCGGAGGATGAAGAAGAATATGACGATGAAGACGATTACGATTCCGGAGGCAAAAAGGACAGGAGGATAGTGTCTCTGGGCATTAGGACGGGCTTCAACTTTTCGCATATGTACGCAACATATGACTATTTTTATATCAGCGGAAGCGGTTCATACAATTCCACTCCGGGTTTCCAAGCGGGTTTGGTTCTTGACATAGCTCCCAGCAGCTGGTTCCATATCCAGCCCGGCGTTATGTATATCCAGAAAGGAGCGGAGGATAATTATGGCACAGTTGCGACTTTGCACAATATTGAAATACCTTTTTTGCTTTCGTTTAAGATTTATGCGCTCCGGCTCAATGCGGGTCCGTATTTGGGCATATGCCTTGGCGGGGATTATATTGAATGCGGCGATCTTGATGTAGGCATCAGCACGGGCATTGGCTTTGATATAGGCATGTTTTACATAGGCATGTTTTATGACCATGGCTTGACGGAGAATGCAAGCTATATAAATAGTGTAAATAGTGGTTATTATATGCCTATGCCTATATATTATTGCAACCGCACTCTTGGCTTTAACTTAGGGGTAAATCTATGAAGAAGCTTTTGTTTTCTGTGTGTTCCGTTTTAGCGATTTCAGGTTGCGGCGGCGAGAATGTGGATGAACTTCCGCCGTTTGACGGCCGGAAGGATGGCGGTGGCGTTTCCAATTCTTATGTCTATTGCCGTTACTATGGCGATTGCGAGTATATGAGCGTTAGTGATTGCAATTATTACGGAGGAACGAATTACGGCAGTGATAACACCTGCGGTGGCGGTGGCTTTACGCCTCCTTCCAACAGCATTTCGCTTACGCAAGGTCAGTGGAAAGACGGCAATATTAGTAGTGGTGGTAGCCAAGCGTATTCGTTTTCGGTTACATCTGGAACAACATACTATGTATGGTGGAATGACAGCTACCAAGGCGATGGCACCAAAACACTTGATGTAAAAGTAACCGCATATTACAGTAACGGAGCGAATATCTTTGAAGGAGAAGACAATGGTTATAATTCTCCAAAATCTTTCACAGCCTCTTCAAGCAGTACAGTCTATTTTATTGTTACATCTTATTCTTCCGGTAACACAGGCACATTTTCCATTGTGTACAGTACCAATAGTACTAGACCAAGTACCAATCATTTTAACCCCAACATACAGTATATTTCCTTTACTGATAGCCGTGATAGTAGAATCTACAAGAGCGTTAGAATAGGCAGTCAAACATGGATGGCGGAGAATTTGAACTACAATGCTACTGGCAGCAGATGTTATGGCGACAATAGCGGCGGCGATAGTCAAAACAGATGCGGCACTTACGGCAGGCTATACAATTGGGAAACGGCGATGGCCGGTTCTGGAAGTTCAGATGCTGTTCCTAGCGGAATTCGCGGCGTTTGCCCCTATGGTTGGCACTTGCCTAGCGATGCTGAGTGGACAATTTTGACGGATTACGTTGGCGGCAGTAGTTTGAAGTCAGCGATAGGCTGGTATAGCGGTGGCAACGGCACGGACGATTACGGGTTTTCGGCTCTGCCGGGCGGCTACGGCAACTCGGGTGGCAATTTCGGCAGTGTCGGCAACGACGGCCGCTGGTGGAGTGCCACGGAGGACAATAGCTACGACGCTTGGTACCGGTACATGTACAACGACGAAAGCGGTGTGTACAGGTACAACCACTATAAGTCCTACTTGTTCTCAGTTCGTTGCCTCTATGACTAGCGCGAAGCGCCGCCGCTAGCGTAAGCAAGCGGCGCAACCCGCGGCTGTGAGCGTTTATCTATGGCTTAGGGCTGGGGCGTAGATTGGGGATTTTTTTTGCCCGATGTATCGGGGTTCAGACAGTATCGCGCAACGACATTGTTAAAACAAACTTGGCACCTTAATTGCCTTTTTAACCCTTTTGAAGTCTAGTTTGCTCCCTATAGCCTTGTAACCGCGAACTTCGCCAAGTTCCGCCAAGTTGTATTCCTTGCCGTCAATCTGGGCAATGGGGAGTTCTTCATCGTAGAATAAAAGCATGGTGCTTTCGGGGCTGTCCGTTAAAAGCGAAAACTCCGTTGTCTGCGGGGCGTTTTCCAAGTTAAACCTCTTAACGCAATACTGAGAGCCTGTGCCGTCAAAGTACAAAATTGTGTAGATTTTAGAGCTTTCGTAGCGGGCAATATAGGCTATCTCTTGCCCCACCAAAATGGTTTCGCTTGATTCGTAAATCTTTGCGATTCCGTTTTCCTTAACGGCCAAGAGTTTATCATACTTGCCGAATTCACCCAAGCTCTCGCCTTTGTTCGCAATGCTGACCATTCCGGATGGCCTATCGAAAAAGAGTTCCATATCGCCGAGGGTGCTTGCGCCCTTTTTAAACATTTTGACGGTTTTAACGGCGTATTTGGTGACCAAGTTTCCGATGGCATCTCTGCCCTTTACAAGGGTTTCCGAAAAATCAACCGGAACTTCCAGCCTAATTCTCGGCCTGGGCTTTAGAATAACAACAACGCTTTCCGCTTCGCCGTTCGGATTGGAGCTTATCCACAGAATTTTGGAACCGGTTGCCCCTTTGCCTATTGCATAGACTTTTTCCCTTGTTATGCCGCCTACGTTAAATCGCTTTACATAAGCCGGGCCGTCTTTGCCGTCTTGGTAAATCACATTGTAAATTCTGCGGGTATCGTCTTTGTTGAATTTTTCCGCAAGCAAAATGTCTTTGCCTATAAATGCCTTTTCCGAGGCTCTGAACACCTTGAAAGTACCGTCCAAACAGAAGGCTATTAAATCGTCATATTCGGAAACATCAAATAGATATTCCTCTTTCTTTAAACCGGTGCCTATAAAACCCTCTTTGCGATGAACGTAGAGTTTTTGGTTGGAGAGCGCGACATGAACCGCGCTGACCTTTCCGAACTCCGCTATTTGCGATTTGCGCTCCCTGCCGGCCCCGTATTTTTTCAACAGGTTTTTAAACCAATTAACGGCATACTCGGTTAAATTTTCCAGATTGCAATCGGTTTCTTTTATTTGCTCGTCAATTTCTTTTAGCAGTTCATTGGCTTTTTTCTGGTCAAAAAGGGATATTCTGCGCATCGGAATTTCAACCAGTTTCAAAATGTCTTCTCTTGTCACAGCGCGTCGCAGTTTTTTTACATAGGGCTTTAATCCGCCATCCACAAGGGAAATCATTTCCTCTTTATCGTGCGCTTTTTTAATAACCTCATAAACTTCCCTTTCTATAAATATTTTTTCCAAACTTATCATGTGCCAACGCTCTTGCAAATGGTTCATTTTGTTTTTTAATTCCCATTCCAAAAGATTTTTTGTGTGCTCCGCGCTTTTCTTTAAAATTTCCGTTGTGCCCAAAAATTGGGGCTTATCCTCTATTATAACGCAGTTATTTGTGGCTATGGATTTTTCGCATTCCGTAAAGGCGTAAAGCGCATCTATAACCGTTTGCGAGTCGCTGCCCGGTTGCAAATGAACAACAAGCTCAACATTTTTTGATGTGTGGTCATCCACCTTTTTGATTTTTATTTTGCCCTTTTCGTTTGCCTTTGTTATGCTGTCAACGAGTTTTTCGGTTGTTACGCCAAAAGGAATTTCCTTAATGACAAGGGTTTTGGAATCCAGCTTTTCTATACGTGCCCGCACCTTAACGCGCCCCCCGCGAAGCCCGTCGTTATAGGCACTTGCATCTATTATTCCGCCGGTGGAAAAATCGGGGTAAAGTTCAAATTTTTTTCCTTTTAGGGTTGCTACGCTGGCTTCACAGAGTTCGCAAAAATTGTGAGGCAAAATGGTAGTGCTCAAAGCAACCGCAATACCCTCTGCCCCTTGAGCGAGCACCAGCGGGAATTTAACCGGCAGGCAAACGGGTTCTTTGCTTCTGCCGTCATAGTTAGGAACCCATTCGGTTGTTTCCGGATTAAAAAGCACCTCCAATGCAAACTGGGAAAGCCTGCCCTCTATGTAGCGAGGCGCAGCAGCAGGGTCTCCGGTTATCTGGTTTCCCCAATTCCCTTGTGTTTCTATGAGGAGTTTTTTTTGCCCCATGTTTACAAGGGCGTCTCCGATGGAGGCATCGCCGTGGGGGTGGTACTGCATGGTACGCCCTACAATGTTTGCCACCTTGTGCATTCGTTCATCGCTTTTGTTCATCTCGTAAAGCGTATGCAAAATGCGCCTCTGCACGGGCTTTAAGCCGTCTTCGTAATAAGGCACGGCTCTGTCTAAAATCACATAGCTGGCATAGTCTAAAAACCAGTTTTCGTAAAGATTTTCCAAATGGTCAGGCATCTGGGCGTAATGTAGTAAAATTTTTCTACATTTACCATACCCAACACAGGAGTTATTATGAAAAAAATGTTATTTTCCGCTCTCTTTATGTGCACATCGCTTTTTGCGGCGCAAGACCCCGTTGCTTTGCTAAAACAAAACGATACGGAATTGCAGAAGGAGCTTAAGAAGAAGGCTCACACCCAAAAGGACATAGAGAGAATCAAATATCTGAGCAGCGGTCTTTTTGACTTTGCGAAAATGGCAGAGCGCAGCTTGCCCAAAAAGACTTTGGATACCGTCTCTGCGGGACTTAAAGCCGAATTTGCCAAGGAATTTCAGAGAATGATCGAGAATTCCAGTGTGCATAAATTCAAAACCACAACGTTTACCCCGCCGGATTCCACTATTTACGAAGAAGCCAAATATAAGAAAAACGGCGATGAAGTTTGGGTTTCCATACATTCTTGGGAAAAAGGCAAAGATATGCTGATGGTTTATAAAATGGATAAGGTTGGCGATTCTTGGCGTGTTTGGGATTTGGTTATAGACGACCTCTCTACCACCCGCAACTACCAGGACCAGTTCAAGAGCATTTTGGAAACAGATAAGAAAAATTTCAAAGAATTGATTAAAACGGTAAAAGATAAAGCGGACGAGTATGCGAAGTGAAATTTAAAGTTGCTTTTGCCTTTTCCAAAACGGAGCGCAATTTTAGGCTAAGTTTAGGGAAATTGGATATATGGCGCTCAGATTCAATGGAGGAGCTTGATTTTATAATTTCCGAGACAAAGGCAAAGGCTAAAGCCGGAAATTTTCAAGCCCTTTTTTATCCCAAAGTTGAAAGCCGAATTTGGCTGGCGATTAAAAGACTAATACGCCGAATATGGAACCTTTTCACCGTGCAATTTGAAAACCTTGAAATAAAAGGTACTTTAGGAGACCCTTTTTACGACTCAATAGCGATGGGAATGGCCGGTGGTTGCTATTACCCTGACTGGGCAAACGAAAACGGAGGCTGGAGCGCAAAGGGTGAAGTTATTCTAAAAACCGGTTTTTTTCGCTTTCTTTTTTTTATGTTGGGTTTTATTTATGAATTCGCAGTTTTGGCTTTTGTTTTGTGGCGTGGAACGAGGCTTGCAAAAAAGAACCCAAACGGTGAAAATCTGGAGGGCATTCGCAAATGGATTTTCTTAAACTGCCGCTCATAAACGCACATTGCCACTTGGAGCTAACCAACCTAGAGGGCAAACTCTCACGCAACAAGCCCTTCTTTGAGTGGCTAGCCGAACTTCGCAAACAAGTAGCAGACTGGACAAAAGAAGACTACCAAGCGAGCTACATAAAGGGCTTAGAACTCTCAAAAAAAGCAAACACAAGCATAATCTACGACGTAGGAAACCAGTTAGCTGAACCCCACTCCCCACTCCCTACTCCCCACTCCCTATTCTCAATGCACGAAATAATCAAACAACCCCTCCCTCCTCCCTGCACTCCTCACTCAATTTACGCAACTCCTCCCGAACTCGTTAAACAAGCGGTTAAATCATGTGTGAAGGCCGGCATTCCTTGGAGCATTCATTTAGCGGAATTTGATGAAAGCGACAGATTCGGCGATTTTTTGGAAATTTTTAGCGATGAACCTCAGCTTGTGAGAAACGGCTTCATTGTCCACGGAAATTATTTGACCGAGAGCGATTTGAATTTTATGGCGAAAAATAGCATTGCCCTTGTGCATTGTCCGCAAAGTCATGAATGGTTTGGGCATAAAGACCCGGATTTTGAAATGTGGAAAAAGAGCGGGGTGGATATTTGCATAGCCACGGACAGCTTGGCTTCGGCGAATTCTTTGGATTTAACGGAGCAGATAAAAACCTTGTTCAGGCGATACCCTAAAGCTTTTACCCAAGAAGAGGCTATGGCTGCGATAACAACTGTGCCTGGCAAATACTTAAAACCTCAGTCATTTTTTCCTTAAACCCCGGTTTGCCGGAGAGCATTTCTAAAAGGGAATACAATGTTATAAGCGGTTTGCCGGCGAATAGAATGGGCTTATCGCTTATTTTAGCCGGAGATTCCGTTATTTCCGGGCGCGGAGCCTCTCTAAAGAAAATTATTTTTCCGGGATTTAAGAGTTCTATTTCTTTGTTCAGCATTTCCCTTAAAATCGGTTTTTCCCTAGAATAAGCGGTTTCATTGCATTTAAAAAAGAAAGATATCGTGCAAGCGTCCAAATTTATGCATAGTTTTTTGAACAGTCTTTCCAGTATTTCTTTCGCTTCCGTTGTTAGCTCCATAGGAGAATGAAAGAGCAAAAGCAAAGGGGCATTCATATTTATTTTTTTCGGAGCATAAAAACTCAAAGCTCGCATGGATTTTGTGTAAACGGAATGTTTTTGCAGGGCTTTGTAAAAATCATCAATACTCCCGGCATTTTTCCATAAAGAATCATCTTGCGAAACCGGTTTTGCAGAAACCGGAATTTGAGGCTCAGGATTAAAATCCTGTAAATCCTTTGGTGATAATACAACATCAAATCCGCCAAGTTCGCCTTGGGCGAGCAAATATGTTTGCAGAGGAGTACCCATATCAAATCCCGAAATTCCCTTCAACACCGAATTGCAAATAGAGTCCCATCCCTTTTGCCATAAAAGGCACAATATCAAATCCGTTTTTAGAATTGCCATCCGCATCACGCACGGCTGCGGAGCGTTCCCTTGCATTTTCCCCACCCAAAAAGCGGAGTGCTTTTACGTCCAGCGAAGAGAATATGTTATCCGCTTCAACAAAAAAACGTACATTGTCAAGGAAAATAATTTTAACCCTTGATTTCAAATCCAAATTCAGGCGAACATCCGTGCGAAAAAGAGAAACTGTTTCATCGGTATGTTTAATATGCCTTTCCTCGCCGGAAGGTGTTATTGTCCATTCGTAAAGAGGCCTGTCAAGGGCAGCGCGGTGGCTGACTATAAATGATATTAGAGAGTCGCTCCTCGGATAAACTCTCAAATGCGAAACCATATCTATGCGTGAATTAGCTTGCCAGGGCAGAGAGTGACCGTTGGGAAGCTCATATTCGCCGTAAATTCGCGAAATGTTGCTCTGGAAAGCTATTCTGTGCAAACTGTGAAAATCTAAAGTCACCTGGCCGCCGCTCACCCATCCGAAATCAACGCTTTGCTGTTCTTTGTAATGCTCAAAAGCCATTGGAATCGGCAAAATCGGGTCGGGATAATAACGCCCAAACCCATGTGCGGAAATTTTTAATCCGCCAAATGCAAACCTTGTGCCGGCTTTCAAAGAAGCTCCGCCGTTTAGTTCACCATCTATCCAATCGGAACGCCATGCCGTATTTCCGAAAATTGCAAAATCTTTTTTGAGTTCCTTTTCTAAATCAAAAGATGCGAGAGGCATAGCCTGTTCCGAATAAAACGAATATATTCCGCCTGCTCCGAATACACCCTTTACCGTGCTGTTTCCGATTTTATAATAGGAGTTCGCTTGAACCACGTTATCGTTCAATGAATCCAGCCATTTTTTATTGACGCTGTGGAAATCGTATAAAAGAGCAAAACCCAAATTATCGGTTTGCTCCCATGAGATTCCCGCGCTTGCGGTCAAATGTGTTTTTTCATGGCCGTCTATAAAATTTCTATCATTGCTGCAATAATCTATTGCAGTACCGAATTCGAGTTCACATTCTCTAAAAGAGGAAATATTTCTCAGAGTGTCGGAAGTTTTTTGCGAAACAACTCCTACGTAAATATTTGTGCCGCCGAATGTTTTATACTCAGCGGATGCCAAACCGTAAATCTGCGAACCTTGTATTATTGCTACTGAGTTTTGGCGAATGGCGTATTTGTCGCTTGCGTAAAGTCCGGTTATGGACCAAGTGTTATGCGAAGAATCGCTTCCGAACAACCTTGCGTAAATATCCATTGAAGAGAGGGAAAAGAAATTGGATTCATCGGAACAATCATCGCAACTATCGTCCGGCCTTCTAAATTCGGTGAAAAATTTTTCACCCATGTTTTTTAGCATTGATGGATCCAAGTACCTTGCGCTAAAAGCAAAGCCGTCTCCAAAGAGCCAAGGGCCTTCCATGTAAATTTCCCTTAGGGTTGTTCCAAGAGAGACATTCGCTCTAAAATCATCCGAATTTCTCGGCGCAAACTGAACCGAACCTGCAAGCCCTTGGTTAAAGGGATTTGCCCCGTAATGCTCGCTGATGTTTATGCTTTCAATTGCATGGGGATTTATCACGGACAAATTGCCCGGGAAGCCTATATCCAAGTGCCGCATATTCGGAACTCTGAGTTCGCCTAGGTGGTAAGCCACTTCTTCTGCGCGGCTGCCATCGTAGAACAAATTGCTTGAAAAATCCATTTGCCCGGACATACCCGGCAATTGGCTCAAATGCTCGGTTAAATCAAAGCGAAGCCCAGCCGCATCTTCCAGCTTTTGCACGGAAGCCGCTTTTGGATTTTGCCATGCAGTGCCGCCTCCGCCTATAACCGTTGCACTCCCCAAATGCCTCGCATTTGAACGCATATTAATAACAACATCCAGCAAATCGGCAAAATCCTGAGTCTCTACTATGGTGCTGTCAAAACCGTTCTTTTTAAAAACCAGAATAGCGTTTTTGCTTTCCAATTCAAACTCAAATCTGCCGTTGTCATCGCATTGCCCCAAGGTTTTGCCGGAGATATAAGTGATATTAGCATATGGAATCGGTCTATCGGTAGTTTCTTCCACCACAACGCCTCGGAGCGGCACGGCATGTAGAACCGCAACCGAAAAAAATAAAATCAAAAACGAGAGGCGCACTAGTTTGAAATTTAGTAAAAAAGGAGGATTTTTACGACAGCTTCGCCATCCTGTCTTCCTTCGTAAATGCCATCAACCCCGGCTTCTCGCACACAAGGGCAAAATCTATCTTGTCCAACGGTGTACGCTCACGAATCAAACTCGTGTAAATGCCGGCCTTCTCCACATTCCCTATCAGAATATAACCGTTCAATTTGTTGTCGCTGTAAAACAAACGCTTGTAATCGTTGCTTTCTGTTTTGGCATACACATCGCCGGAATAATTTCCCGCCGTTACCACGTGCAAACCGAAAAAACCAATCGCATTCATGGGAATTGCCTTGTCAAAATTCTTTTCGCCACCCGCCATATTTAACCCGGCGCATTCTCCCTGCATGTAAGCATTGGGGAGCAGAGCCATAATCTTGTTCTGGTTGCTGGATACATCAAGTGTTTGCGTGCAATCGCCGGCGGCGTAAATATCAGGTGCGGAAGTCTGTGATTTTGCGTTTACGGCAATGCCGCGTTCAATATCGGCAATGCCGTTTAAAAGAGCGGTATTCGGGCGCACACCCACAGCTAAAACCAGAATGTCAAAATCTATCTTTTCGCCGTTGTTCAAAACGGCGGTATTCGCTTCAAAAACTTTCACGCTGCCGGCAAGTTTGAATTCAATGCCCTTGCCTTCAAGATGGCTTTGAACCACCTTGGCTCCGTCATCATCAAGAATGCTGGATAGAATCCTCGGGGCAAGATCCAGCACAGTGATATGTGCTACCCTTTTCAAAATACCTTCTGCGCATTTGAGGCCTATAAGCCCTGCGCCTATAATCAGCACTTTTTTGTCTGAAGCCAGCGCATCATTTAATTTATACGCATCGTCAAGGCTCATAAAAGTAAATTTGTCTTTTACCGAAGCAAGTCCCTCAAATGGGGGAACAAATGCCGAAGAACCTGTTGCAACAAGCAATTTGTCAAAATCAACACGTTCGCCGTTGTCTAAAAGAACCTGCTTTTTCTTGATCTTGTTTGCAGTTGCATGTATAAAATTGACATTGTTTCTATCGTAAAATTCATCACCGCGATACTTCATCTTTTCTTCTGTAGTCTTGCCGAGAAGGAGATAAGATATAAGAGGCCGCGAATATGTATGGTGAGGCTCGTTGGAGATAATCGTTATTTCGCCTTCCTTGTCAACTTGCCTAATGCCTTCCACCGCTCCTATGCCTGCTGCCGAATTGCCTATTATAACATACTTCATATTACCTTCTCTCCTCAAAAACAATCGCACCGTTAGGGCAGCCCTCAACACACGCGGGAGTTCCCTTGCTGGTTTTTATGCACAATTCGCATTTTTGGACTGCGCCGTCTTCCGAGGGCGAAATGGCTCCATAAGGGCAACTCAAAATACAGGTGTAGCAATTCACGCACCTATTGCGGTCTATGGTTATGACCCCGCCGGATACAGAAAGTGCGCCGGTTATGCACCCCTTAACGCACAAAGGCTCGTGGCAATGGCGGCAAGAAACCGCAAAGCTCACTCCGTCTTTTTCCTCTATCTTTATCTTGGGGTTTATCTTTATGTCTTTAAGAGACCTAGCCATATCTTTGCCGTTTGTCCCGGCAAAGGCGCAGTGGTACTCGCAAAGATGGCAGCCAAGGCACCATTTCTCATTTACATATACTCTCTTCATAATTACTCTCCGGCGTGCTTGATGCCCAGTATTTCAAGTTCCTTTTCGTTTAGCCCTACGCCCCGGAGCATCAGGCGGTTGCCCCTCAAACTTTCTATGGAATTGATGCCCATGCCGCCC
>LIUH01000008.1:13109-25849 GCA_001462225.1 Fibrobacteria bacterium GUT31
CCCATGCCGCCCATCATCTCTTTTATCTCGTGTTGCCAAGCCGTTAAAAGATTTACCAAACGCTTGTAGCCAATGTCGGGGTTCAGGCGTTTTACGAGTTCGGGCACTTGGGTTGCAATACCCCAGTTGCATTTGCCACCGTGACAGCTGCGGCAGAGATGGCAGCCAAGGGCAAGTAGGGCAGAGGTAGCTATATATACGCAGTCGGCACCTAGTGCTACCGCTTTTACTATGTCTGCGCTTGAGCGTATGCTCCCGCCTACCACCAAAGACACATTCCCGCGGATGCCCTCGTCTCGCAAACGCTTGTCAACGCCGGCCAAGGCAAGCTCTATCGGAATGCCGACGTGGTCTCGGATGCGGGTGGGGGCTGCCCCCGTGCCGCCTCGAAAGCCGTCTATGGATATGATGTCCGCACCGCTTCTCGCTATGCCGCTCGCTATTGCCGCTACATTGTGAACAGCTGCTATTTTGACTATCACGGGCTTCTTGTAATCGGTTGCCTCTTTTAAGGAAAAAACAAGTTGGCGCAAATCTTCAATGGAATAAATATCGTGGTGCGGTGCAGGGGAAATGGCATCGCTGCCTTCGGGTATCATCCTTGTTCGCGAAATATCGCCGCCGATTTTGGTTCCCGGCAAATGGCCGCCGATGCCCGGTTTTGCGCCTTGCCCTATTTTTATCTCAACCGCTACGCCACTGTTCAGGTATTCGGGGTGAACTCCGAAACGCCCGGAGGCAACCTGCACAATGGTGTTCTTGCCGTAGCGATAAAAATCCTCATGGAGACCGCCTTCGCCCGTATTGTACAATATGCCGAGTTCCTCGGCTGCCCTTGCCAAACTCTCGTGGGCATTGTAGCTGATGGAGCCATAGCTCATAGCCGAGAACATTACAGGCATTGAAAGAGATATTTGCGGAGGAAGATTGTTTACAATCCGCCCATTTTCGTCTCTCTCGATATTCTCCGGCTTGGTTCCTAAGAAAACCTTTGTTTCCATCGGTTCGCGCAAGGGATCTATTGACGGGTTTGTAACTTGCGAGGCGTTTATCAAAATTTTGTCGAAATAAACAGGATAACTTTCAGGGTTGCCCATACTGGACAGCAGCACTCCGCCTGAACTCGCTTGGCGATAAAGCTCGTTTATGGTTTTGCCGCTCCAATTTTGGTTTTCCTTATAAGTATTGTCGCTTTTGATAATTTTTAAAGCCCGTGTCGGGCATAGCGATACGCAACGGTGGCAATTCACGCATTTGGCATCATCGCAAACCATTTTGTTTGTTTCTTCAAGATATTCGTGAACTTCGTTTGCGCACTGTCGCTCGCAAGCACGGCAGGCAATGCACCTGTCGTAATTTCTTGCAACTTCATAATCGGGATATAAAAAATTCACAGCCATTAAGCATCGCCTCCATTCAAGCAAACAATCACCGGCTGGCCGCCCTTAGGTGCCCACACGCGGTCAAGGTTCGGCTCAATTATGCGAATTGCCGCCTCCTCGCTTGCTATATAAACCTTATCGTCTTTTTCCCCAACCACCATGCTCCGCAATTTCAGCCGGTCGTTCAGAGCCATAATCCCGCCTTCAAAACCTACGAGAATGGAAAAGGGACCGTTGATGAGTTGCGCCGAAAACATCATGCGCAAATATTCGTGAGTATCTCGCTCTTCCGGCTTCATATTTTCTATGGTTTTCCAAAACGGAGCGGCAATCACCGAAGCAACCTCATTCAGCGCAAGTCCTTTTTTTCTATGAAGATAATCCACAATATAAGTGATAACTTCCGTATCGGTTTGAAGTGTGCATTTATAACCATACATCTCAATAGCACGCCTATTAGCATCGTAAGAGGAAATTTCCCCGTTATGCACCACGGAATAATCGAGCAGGGCAAAGGGGTGAGCACCTCCCCACCAACCCGGCGTATTCGTAGGATAGCGACCGTGTGCCGTAAAGCACCAGCCCTCATACTCCTCCAACTTGTAAAACCGCCCCACATCTTCGGGAAAACCGACCGCCTTGAACACGCCCATATTTTTCCCGCTGGAAAACACATAAGAGCCTTTAATTTGGGTATTTACACGGAAAACGCATTTAGCGACATATTCTCGCTCATCAAGCTGGCTGCTCGCAAGTTTAGTTTGCAAAGGGGTTACAAAATAACGCCAAATCAACGGTTCATCGGTAATCTCTTTAATTTTCCTCGTAGGAATCTTTGAAAGGTTTATAATATCAAAATGCCGCTCCAAAAATTCCTCGCATTCTTTCTTTATCAGCGCAGAATCGTAAAATATATGCAGAGCATAATAATTCTTATACTCCGGGTAGATTCCATACGCTGCAAAGCCGCCGCCCAGGCCATTGGAGCGGTCGTGCATAACGGAAATAGATTTGATGATTGCCTCACCGCTCATGCGCCTTCCGGACTTGCTAATAACGCCCGATATGGCGCAACCGGACGGTATTCTTGTTTGCCCTTCTCGCAACATAAATCTCCTTCTAATCCACGCTATTCAACAATTCTGCATAAGTGGGCAGTGCCCAATGCTTCCTCGCCACAAGCGTTTCAAGTTCGTCCACAACAAGCCTAAGTTCCGACATAGCGGTAAATATCTTGTCGCGGTAGAAACCGGCAAGGGTTAAAACTGCCAGCTCCTCTTTGGCTTCTAAAATAGAATTTTCGAGGGCAGTCAGTTTCTTCAGCAAACCGGCAGAGAGTTTTGAAATTTTTTCCAGCAAATAGGTCTCAAGCGAAGCATCGTATTCCCCGCACGCCTTTTTCCTCTTTAAAAGAGAGGCTAACTCGTTCTGGTAGTCCAAACTCGCAGGAATTACCTTTTCCTTCACTATGTTTACCATGCTGAGCGCCTCAATATTGAGCGTTTTGCAATAGCTTTCCAAGAGAATTTCATAGCGGGAATGAATTTCCGACTCGGAGAAAACATGGTGCTTTGTGAATAGGTCTATGCTCTTCGGCGAAACAAAGGTCGGGAGTGCATCCACCGTGGTTTTAAGGTTCAGCAGGCCGCGTTTTTGAGCCTCGGTTACCCACTCATCGGAATAATTATTGCCGTTGAAGATAATCCGCTTGTGTTCGTGGAAAGTCGTTTTCACAAGGGCAGCCAAATCGCTTTTAAAATCCTTGGACTTTTCCAAACTATCTGCGAACTGCCGCAAAATATCGGCAACCACCGTGTTCAAAACGATGTTAGGGCCTGCGATGGAAAACGCCGAGCCGAGCATACGGAATTCAAACTTATTGCCGGTAAATGCAAAAGGCGAAGTGCGGTTGCGGTCGGTTGTATCTTTGGGGAAATGCGGCAACACATTCACGCCTATTTGCATTTGAAGTTTTTCCTTGTTGTGATACTCCGAACCGGATTCAAGTGCTTCCAAAATCTCCGTGAGTTCATCACCGAGGAACATAGAGATAATGGCCGGAGGAGCCTCATTGGCACCAAGCCTATGATCGTTCCCTGCGCTTGCCGCAGAAACTCTGAGCAAATCCTGATAGTCATCTATAGCCTTGATAACCGCAACGAGGAACAATAGGAACTGCGCATTTTCATAAGGTGTTTCGCCCGGTTCCAGCAAATTTGTGCCCGTATCGGTGGAAATAGACCAGTTATTATGCTTGCCGCTGCCGTTGATGCCGGCAAAGGGCTTCTCGTGGAGCAAGCAAGCAAGGCCGTGGCGGTTCGCCACGCTTCTCATCAACTCCATGGTGAGCTGGTTATGGTCGGTAGCTATATTGGTAGTAGCAAAGACAGGTGCAAGTTCGTGCTGGGCCGGGGCTACCTCGTTGTGTTTGGTTTTGGCATAAACGCCTAATTTCCAAAGTTCTTCATCAAGGTCTTTCATAAAGGCGGAAACTCTGGGCCTCAAACAACCGAAATAATGGTCTTCAAGTTCCTGCCCTTTTGGTGGCCGCGCACCGAACAGAGTTCTGCCGGTATAAATCAAATCCGGGCGTTGCAAATACATCTTTTTATCGATGAGAAAATATTCCTGCTCAGGTCCAACAGTTGTTATCACACGCTTTGCGGTTGTGTTGCCAAAGAGTTTGAGTATGCGCAGTGCCTGCTTATCCAAGGCTTCCATTGAACGCAGGAGCGGGGTCTTCTTATCCAGCGCTTCGCCGCTATAGGAGCAAAACGCCGTTGGAATGCACAATGTTCCGTCTTTTATAAATGCGTAGGAGGTAGCATCCCAAACCGTATAGCCCCTTGCCTCAAAGGTAGCCCGCAAGCCACCGGAGGGGAAGCTGGAGGCATCAGGTTCCCCACGAACAAGTTCTTTGCCGGAGAATTCCACTATCACTCTGCCGCCGCCTACGGGAGATATAAAGCTATCATGTTTTTCTGCCGTAGTGCCGGTCATGGGCTGGAACCAGTGCGTAAAGTGCGTGGCACCCTTTTCCGTAGCCCACTCTTTCATAGCGTTAGCAACCACATTGGCAACGTCCAGTTCCAAATGGGTGCCCCGCGAGATGGTTTTCTTCAAAGCACGGTAAACATCCTTAGGCAACCGCGCCTGCATAACGGCATCGTTAAAGACGTTGCTTCCAAACAAACTCGGAATGTCTTTCATAGAACCTCCAAAAATAAAAAAGCATGTGTTTCCTACGTCCGCTCCAAGACGACCATAGCAAACACACGCCTTTGTGTGCGGGACAGACCAACTCCGACCCCAAAACCATCCCGGCAATTTTGGTGTCTGTACCCTGCAATCACAAGGTACGAAAGAAAATATAGAAATATTTTCAAACCTTGTCAAGGGGGGCTAGAAAAAATCAGTTAATCAGCGGCATTATAAATCGTCATCGTTTTGCGGTTCGTCTGCCGTATTTTCGTTTGAAGGGTTTGTAGTTCCGGCAATGGGCACGTCAAAAGTCGCCTTTTCAATGTCCGATTCCGCTTCTATATCCTCTACGCTTGGAATTGCGGCAGCATCCATTACAAAATCGCCTTCGTTAAGCGTGATTACCCTAACTCCCTGCGTAGAACGGCTCGTTTCTCTTATGGAATCCAAATCAATGCGGATCATTTTGCCTTCTTTGGTGGTGATTACCACATCGTAATCCGGTAAAACGGCATCAACAAAGACGGCCTTTCCGGTTTTATCGGTGATTTTCATGTTTTTCATGCCTTTTCCGCCTCGTTTTATAACACGGTATTCTTCAGGGTCAGTGCGTTTTGCAAACCCATTTTCAGATATTGTTAAAACCAAAGAACCCTGCTTTATATCCACCATTCCTATAACACAGTCGTTTGCTTCCAAACGAATGCCTCGCACTCCCGTTGAGCCGCGCCCCGTGCTGCGGAAAGCATTCGGCGGTATAGTGATTGCTCTTCCGCTCTTTGTGGCTATCATCAAATTATTCTCCGCCTGAACCAAAAGAACGCTAACCAACTCGTCATTTTCCAAAAGATTAATTGCGTTAATACCGGCTTTGCGAATATTGCTGAACAATTCCAGCTTCATTTTGTTTATAATACCGCGCTTTGTGCAGAATGCCAAATAAAATCCTTCGGCAAATCTACGAACCGGAACTATTGCGGAAACTCGCTCGCCTTCGGTAAGGCCAAGGAAATTCACTATCGGAATGCCCTTGCCCGTGCGAGAACCTTCGGGGAGTTTATAAACCTTTATCCAGTGCATTCTGCCCTTGTTGGTGAAAGCCAGCAAATAACTGTGAGTGCTTGCGGTAAAGACCTTTTCAACATGGTCCTCATCTTTTAAACCCGTGCCTATAACGCCTTTGCCTCCCCGGCCCTGCGACTTGAATGTATCTATGGGCAACCTGCGGACATAGCCCCTTTTGGAAAGCGTAATTACCTGCTCTTCTTCGGCTATCAAATCTTCATCTTCAAAGTCCTCTTCTGCGTCTTCTATTTTTGTGCGGCGAGCATCTCCGTATTTTTCGGCAATTTCCTCCAGCCTTGTTTTTACAATGTCCATTATGCGTTCTTTTTTTGACAAAATATCTTCTAAGTCTGCGATTTTCAGCAAGAGTTCCCGGTATTCTTCTTCCAGTTTGTTCACTTCTATTTTTTTGATGCTTCTCAAACGAATTTCCAAAATCGCCTTTACCTGTACTTCCGTAAGCGAATAACGGCTTTGCAGAACTTGGTCCGGGTCGTCTTCAAAACGAATTATGCGAACAACTTCGTCTATATTCTCAGGTGCAAGAGCAATTCTGAATCCTTCTAAAATGTGCGCCCTTTCCTTTGCTTTTTTCAATTCAAATTCCGTGCGGCGGCGAATCACCTCGTGGCGGTGTTCCACATAATTCACGCACAGTTCTTTTAGGTTCAAAAGTTTGGGTTGGCGGTTTACCAATGCCAAATTATAAATGCTAAAGCTCTCTTGCAGCCTTGTGTATTTAAACAGATTATTTTTAACAACTTCCGGCACGGCATCTTTTTTCAAGCCGATTACTATTCGCATTCCTTCACGGTCGCTTTCATCGTTTGCTTTGTTTACGCCTTCTATTTTTCCATCGTTTACAAGTTTACCTATGGTTTCCAGCAACTCTTTTTTATTCACCATATAGGGGATTGATTTTACAATCAATTGCACCCTGTCTTTGGAATCCGTTTCCATTTCTATATCTGCGCGAACCCGAACCCTGCCGCGTCCTGTGAGGTATGCATCCTTAATTCCGCTACGCCCGCAAATCACGGCTCCGGTGGGGAAGTCAGGGCCTTTAACAAAGTGGAGCAACTCTTCGCAGGAAATTTCCGGATTATCAATGACCGCTTTTACGGCTTCTACAACTTCTCTTAAATTATGCGGAGCCATATTGGTAGCCATGCCCACAGCGATGCCTATTGAACCGTTTACCAAAAGATTCGGAAAGGCGGAAGGCAGCACCACAGGCTCTTCTAGGGAATCATCAAAATTAGGGCTAAAGTCCACAGTGTCTTTGTCTAAGTCTTCCAGCATAAACTGGGCGAGATGGGTCATTCTGGCTTCGGTATAGCGCATTGCCGCCGGAGGGTCGCCATCCATGCTGCCGAAGTTCCCTTGCCCGTCCACAAGGGTGTAGCGGAGTGAAAAGTCTTGAGCCATGCGTACAAGGGTGTCGTAAATTGCGCTATCGCCGTGAGGGTGGTATTTACCCATCACTTCGCCGACAATAGTTGCGCTTTTGCGGGTGGGTTTAGGGGCCGGAGTTAAGCCGAGTTCGTGCATCCCGAAAAGCACTCTGCGGTGAACGGGTTTTAAGCCGTCTCTAACATCCGGCAGTGCGCGAGATACTATAACGCTCATAGAATAACGCAGGTAGCTTTCCTGCATATCTTTTTCTATAGTAGAGGGGATTTTTGATCCCGGAATCATCTTAATAGTTGACATAAATTTCCCAAATATGGAAGAGTTAATATAGAAAATTTCTACCTTCACTCTATGTCCCAAAACCGCCTTTTGATAGCCGCTGTTTTGTCGGCTTTCTGCGCGATAGGCATTGCCGGCGAAGAGCTTACGGATTCGCGAGACGGCAAGAGATATAGAACCGTTGAAATAGGCTCTCAAACTTGGATGGCGGAGAATTTGAATTACGAAGCTGACGGTAGCAAGTGCTATGAAAATAACTCAGCCAACTGCGAAAAGTACGGTAGATTGTATAATTGGGAAACGGCTAAGAAAGCTTGTCCTTCCGGCTGGCATTTGCCGAGCAGAAGCGAGTATGAAGCGTTGGATAAGGCCGTTGGCGGCGAAGGAGAGGCGGGTAAAAAACTGAAAGCAAAGAGCGGTTGGAATAATAACGGCAACGGCACGGACGATTTCGGGTTTTCGGCTTTGCCGGGCGGCGACAGCTACTCGGATAGCGGCTTCTACGGTATCGGCAACAGCGGCAGTTGGTGGAGTTCCTCCGATGGCAAGAGCATCTACGCCTACAACCGATACATATACTACAACTTCAGCGATGTTACCAAGTACAGCGGTACTAAGTCCTATTTGCTTTCTGTCCGTTGCATCCGAAATAATTAATAGACCCTGCACCGCAAGGTTTAAATTTTAAACTCATATTTCGGAAATATTCCATGTTGGAGTATAAATTTACGATTTTAGCTTGACATTCCGGTTTTTATTTATTATATTTACATACATGATAATATATAACACCCAAAATGCGGTAAAGGGAGCTTGCAGTGCAGGCCAAGCCCGGCACTCGTGACCTGAAATTTGACATTTGTCACAAAAAGCTTAATATACGCATTTTCCCCTTCTCATACATAAAATCGGAATTTTTCCCCCAACAAAGGAGTTCATCATGAACAGGACAAAATCTGTTCCGGCAATAGGTATTTTACTTGTTTTCGCCTCTATTTTTTCTTGCGGAGAACTAGACGCACCGCTTTATTGCGGAGAATCCCAGTCTGAATATGACGATTCATATGCATTTTGCTTTGAAGGCGAGGTTTATGCAAAGTGCAACGGCAGTACATATAACACCTTGGATAGTTTTTGTTACAAGAATGTGCTTTATGAAAAATGCGGTGGCAAGGAAGTTGACTTTTCGGATAGTTTCTGTTACCAGAATGTACTCTATGAAAAATGCGGCGGCAAATTGTATAATCCTTTGGATAGTTTTTGCCAAATGGGCAACCTTAAATCCAATAAAAAATGTCCAGACGAACTTTATGGCCAAAAATATGATTCGTTAAGGACATTTTGTTATAAAGGCGAAGTTTATGATTTATGCTATAACAAAGCATACGACCCGTCAAATCAATTTTGCAATGGAGGCTATATTTATTCAAAATGCAAAATGGAAGGAGGCAGGCTTGGCAGTTACGATGTTTCAAAGTATGGGTGTTTTGATTTCATTCTTTATGACAATTGCGATCGTATTGTTGATGGGCGTGGCGGGCCTTGTTCTTATGAAGACTCGCTAGGCATAAGTCTAAGATGCAAGAACAAAGATACTCATAAAATAGTGAAACCTTATCCCGGAATGGAATGTGCTGGCGATGGAAAAATCCTTGGTGAGGTTAAGCATGTAGGTTTAGTTTATGATATTAAATACAAGACTGTGCAAATAGGCGAACAGGTATGGATTGCAGAGAATTTATATGACGATAATATGAATGATAAATATGATTGGGCAAAAGCGATGGGGTTACAGCCGGAATGCAACGAGAACCCATATTACAGAACCACCTGCACTGGCGGTTTGGGGCAAGAAATTCCTTGCGACAAACCGCGATATCCTGAATGCGAAACATCACCTTTGTATGGTTTATGCCCTCAGGGCTGGCGTATTCCAAGCAGCGAAGATTGGCAGGAGCTTGTAAGCTATGTTGGATCTGGCAATATTGAGAATTACGGATTTAATGCTAAATTCTCTACTTATATAATTGATTCCGGTCCGGTAAACGGGGCCTATTGGTGGACTTCGGATGCAGAGGGTAAAAGAAATACGACAACCTCATACTATATTCCAAATATGCAGGCGTATAATGCCAACAAATATAACGCCAGCAAATGGGCTGATTTCTCAGTTCGCTGTTTACGGAATTAGGAGGTTATTATGCAACAAAATATCAATTCACTTTCAAAAAAGGAGTTCCTTATGAGCAGCATCAAATTCACTTTCATAGCGGGCATTTTGCTTGCCGTTGCATTTGTTTTTTCCTGCGGAGAGGTATCCGACGAGGGATCTGCATCTACAAATAGCGCAGAGGAAAAATGCGGTGGTTCTCCGCTTAAATCTTCGCAGTTTTGCTATGCGGAGACAGTTCAAGAAAAATGCGGAGGCGAGAATGGCAAAACCTATAATCCTTTGGACAGTTTCTGCTATCAGGGAAATGTTCTTGGGAGATGCGGTGGAACGGCATATGATGATGCAAATGATTTTTGTGATGAGGGTAGAATTTATGCAAAATGCAATGGCAGCTCTTATATACCTTTGAATCAGTTTTGCAATACGGCTGTTACCCCGCATAAAGTTTCCGATTATGCAAAATGCAATGGCACGAATTTTGATGATAACATTCGTTTTTGTTTTGAAAATACTACGGTTGTTCCGCCGGTTTATGAAGTTATTGATAAATGCAATGGCAAGATATATAACCCTTTAGACAGTTTTTGCTACGATTACGATGGCTCAGTTGATGTTCTTGCAAAAAGATGCGGAGGTTCAAGAAACAACGGAGGTGTGGCGTATGATACCCTTAGCTATTTCTGTTTTAATAATGCAGTTTATGATAAATGCGGAGGCAAGACATATAACCCCTTAGACAGTTTTTGTTATGATAAGAAAAAAGTTGAGAAGAAGTGCAAGCGCAGGAATGATGGATCTTATGAAGAGGAATATTATGACACAGAAGTCTTTTTTTGCAGTGAGCAAGAAGATTTACTTTATACAAAATGCAATGGCAACGAGTTTAATACTCTTGAATATTTCTGCCGTGGAGCTTCTATTGTAGAATATGAAAAATGTGGCAATAAAAAATATGACGATACCAAAGAATTTTGCAGGGATGGTAACACCTATAGAAAATGCAATAACACGGAATTTGACCCAAACAAAAATTTTTGCTTTGAAAACGTGCTTTATACGAAATGCAAAGGTAATGGTGTAAAAAAGTGCAACCAAAATGGATGGAATGACCCAAACGGAGAAACTTTGGAAAACACAGAAGAAAAAGGATGCTTCAACCCTATGCGAGAAGGTTGCTTTCAAGAAAAATTATATCCTCTTTGCGCAATAGACGGAGTTCTTGGCCCCTGTGCTCAAGGTACGCTTCTCAGATGCAAACAAGCAGGGGGATCCTCTGCAAACCACGCAGTAACTCCCTTATTTGGGGAATGCTCGGACAAAGGGGTAATTGAAGGAATGATTGAAGGAATGATGTCGAATATCAAAACGGTACAAATAGGTTCACAAGTGTGGATGGCAGAGAACTTAAAATTACCTATGTACAACGTGTCGCTTACCGTTAAAACTACTGTTACTAATAAAAATGCAGATCATAATCTTATGCTTAATTTTTCTACCCGCGATACAATTTTCGAATCGTATGGTGCTTATGGTATTAGGGTTACAAATACATATCATTATGTAGAGTCATATGCTGAGACTTCTTATTCTACGGATAATTCAGTTACCATTATTAGTGCCACTGTTCCTAATAATAGTAGCAATACTACCCGTGTTCTTGCTCAGCCAACTAGAGCTGAAGAATATGACAAAATAAAAATGTTTATTGATCATTATGATAAAGATAGTAGCTTTATTAATACTGAAAATTTGCCTCCTACTAAAGACACTTATATCTTTCGGGATAGCATTATTACAACTATTGATAGCATTTATTCTATTGTCGGTCCTTCTGCTCCTCAGGAAATTTTTTACTGGAGGAACGGAGGAGCATGTACAGGATGCCCTAATGATAATAATAATTCAACAACTGTACCGGTTGAAAATAGAAAAGGTTTATGCCCCGATGGTTGGCGTGTTCCGAGTTCCAAGGATTGGAAAGATCTTATAGATTACGCTGGAGGTGCTGCTGCGGCAGGTAATATGCTTAAAAGCACAAGCGGTTGGAGCGGAAACGGCAATGGATTGGATAGTTACGGATTTAATGCCAAACCTGTACTGTTTGAGTCCGATGCTGCATATCCCATTTTGCCTTTAAATTCAAACGGAGCATTTTGGTGGACTTCAACAACAGCGGCTAACCCCAATTCTGATATGGCAAAATTCCGGTATGTCATTTCTTCGGACACAGAAGCAAAGGAAGTGGAAGTTCAAAAGGACTTATACAAATTTTCTGTTCGCTGTTTGCAAAATATTAACGTTACAACCGATAATTAATCGTCCCTTAAAAACGCATATTTAGACATGGCATATATTCCTCCAAAAGCGTTCTAAGAACGCCTTTAATCCAATTCTGGACCACTTTTTACATAAAATTCAATGTAAATAGCCTCCACTCCGTCCGTTGCGTCCGGGACTAGGGGCGGGCAAAAAGCCTCAGGGTGCGGCTTTTGATAGCTTGTAAGACATTTTGGTGTTGTTTTCCAATGAAAAGAATGTAAGGGCAAGCTGGGACACAGACAGCTTGCATTCTTTTTGAGCGCAAATAAGCTGCTTCAAAGCCTCTATCTTGTATCTTGTTTCGCTGTTTTTGCCAAAGCATATCAATTCAGGCTCTATCACTCCATTATCGCCCACGTACTTCTTATAGCCTTCATCCAATCCGCTGTCCACATATATAAAATTCTCTAATATTCCGCAAGCTATATTTAAAGCTGTTTCGTGAGTTATGATAGCCTCCGCATCGCTCAATCTTTTATTTCCACTGCCAAAAACATTAAATGAATGTCCTCCCGCGTTGTCAACAAAAGCAACATAAAACAAAGCCGCTACTTTATGCCTATCTAATTTGTCGTCTATTTTTATGCCGGTTAGCTTTCTAAACTTCTCCCGCTCGCTCTCGTATCTGCTGTACACGGTTTCCCGGAAGTTTATGTTGTTTTCTTTTGTTTCTACTCTTATTTTGGATAAGCAACGGGCGAGTATTTTATTTATTTCTTTTTCCGCTATTTCTTTCCATAGTTCATTAAAATTGTCTTTTTTCATAGAACTACCACGTACTTTTACGCTCGCGCCATTTAATCTCATTTACGTCGGTTTCATGATTTATCGGCCTAAGCAGTTCCAGTACCTGCAATTCCTTGGCTTCGTCAAAACTGTCAGGATCGTCACCAACGATCTCAAAGACT
>LIUH01000009.1:0-842 GCA_001462225.1 Fibrobacteria bacterium GUT31
CAAAAAGAGGTATTTTGCCAAAACGCCCAAAAACGGGCTTGCAAGCGCATTTAAAAGGAACATATTGCCCGCGGGCAATCTCTCCAATCAAGCCGGAATGGACACATTATTCATGGGCAATACCTCCAATCAACCAAAATGGACACATTGCCCACGGACAATATCCCAAATCAGGTCGGAATGGGCACATTGCCCACAGACAATACCCCAAATCAAGCCGGAATGGGCATATTGCCCTCCCGCAACACACCAAAACAACCAAAAAAGGAGAAAAAGCGATGAAAATCAACACTATCACCGCAAACAGGCTGCGTAATGACGCTCATTTCCAGTTCCACACCGAGTTCAAGAACTTGGTAGAGGAACAAACCCCGGGGGCTTTGAACATAACATCCCTGTTTGAGGCTTATCTGCCGCTTTACGACAAAGTGGACTTGGCCCTCAAAAAAATCGTCAAAAGTGCCATCACAGAGCAGATGCAAGAGGCTGACAGGGCTAGGGACGAGATTTGGAGAGGGCTGGCGGAGACAAACGCAACCGCTTTGAGGCATTTCAACACAGGAGTGCGGGAGGCGGCAAAACGCCTCCAAATCGTCTTTGACACCTACGGCAACATAGCCAAAAAGTCTCTGAACGAGCAAACCTCAGCCACATACAATATTTTGCAGGAATTAGAAGGCCCGTATGCCTCCGATGCGGCGACTGTGGGTCTTGTGCCGTGGATAGCGGAGTTGAAAGCCCGCAACATTGCGTTCACGGAGCTGGTGCGAGACCGTGTTGACGAGGGCAGCTTGAAGGTTGACATAGTGCTTAAAAAAGCGAGAGTTCAGCTTGACGAGAAG
>LIUH01000009.1:995-4709 GCA_001462225.1 Fibrobacteria bacterium GUT31
GATTGTGGAGCGTGTGAATGCTCTAGCGGTTGTTGAAGGGGCGGCGAATTACGAGCCGTTCATCAGAAAATTGAACATAAACATAGCCAAATACGCCCTTCTTGTGCAGGCATCAAAGAGGGGGAAGAAGAAAGCTGGACAGGAGGTATCCAATGTTTAAACAGATGAAAAATTTCATTGCTATTCTTGCTTTTACAATAGTGTCAACCCCTTTAATCAGTTGCGGTGAGGAAAAGGTCATCAATCTTGGCTCTTTGCAACAGAGAGGCGATGTTTATGTTGTGCCGGAAACACAAAAACCGTATTCAGGGAAATTCATTGAAACGACCTACGGAAACATTGTTGTAACAGCCGGAAGTTTAAAAAATGGTAAGTTAAACGGAAAATTAGAAAGATATGGCGGAAGAGGACAGCTTATTTGGACTGTCAATTTTAAAGATGGTATTATAGTTGATGTGCAACGAGGTTCTTTTACTGATCCAAGAGATGGCAAGGCATATAAAACCACAAAAATAGGCTCTCAAACTTGGTTCGCAGAGAATTTGAACTATGACACAAGCGGTAGCAAATGTTACGGAGATAACCCTTCCAACTGCCAAAAATATGGCCGTCTTTATAACTGGAATACAGCTATGAAAGCTTGTCCTTCCGGCTGGCATTTGCCGAGCAAAGATGAGGCAGAAGCGTGGGAAAAGTTTTTTGGCGGTTCTAATGTAGCTGGCAAAATGTTAAAAGCTACGAGTGGTTGGAATTACGACGGAAACGGCACGGACGATCTCGGATTTTCCGCACTGCCGGGCGGTGGTATTTTTGGCGGCAGCATCGGTATTTTAGGCGACTACGGCGGATGGTGGAGTTCCAGCGAACACAATAACGATGCCCATTATCGGAGCATATACTACCTCAATGGGCGTGTCGACTGGTCCTACGCCGATAAATCCTGCTTGATCTCTGTCCGTTGTCTGAAAGATTAAAGGCACAAGCCCGCCGCTAGCGCAAGCAAGCGGCGTACAAAAAAATTGTGCCACGGTGGCACGAACCTGCCAAACCAAAACTTTCCCCAAGTTTGGCAGTGCAAAACAGAACCCCGGGGAAAAAGGAGTTGGAAGATGAAACCTAGCGTTTTGGTTGAGCAGCACAATAAAGAGTTGAAAGAACTCTATGAAAAAACAGGCGACGACATTTTAAATAAAATCGAAGCCTATAATAAAAAAAGCCCGGAGCATAAGGCGGCTTTTCCATTGTTTTTGAAATCGGTTGAACAATATGAAAATGCCAAAATAAAAATTATGATTTTTGGGCAAGAAACCAATAGCTGGTATGGTACTTATGGGAATGACGCATCTGTTGAACACATAATGAATTGTTATGAAGAGTTTTTAACAAGGTGGTTACCTAATCATAAAGGTTTCTTTTGTAAAGGCATAAGAGAATTTATGAAATTATGGGAAAACAATACAAGTAAAGAAGTCGGTTATTTATGGAATAATATTGTAAAAATGGGACATGCGAGCAAAAATGCAGGCAAAAGAGGTTTTCCTCGTTTTTATGATGATATTGTGAAACCGCATTTGGATAAAATTATAATAGAAGAGATTAAAATATTAAAGCCGGATTATATTGTTTTTCTCACCGGCCCCCGTTATTATCATGTAGTAGATAATGTATTTAGCACTCCGGAAAGAAAACCGGTTGAAGGGTTCAAAACAAATGAACTATGCGAAGTAATAATTTCTAAAGAGAAAGTTCCCAGTGTAAAAAAGTCTTTCAGAACATATCATCCCGGTTATTTGCAACGCAAAGGCAAAGTTGTCAGAGAGAGTTATTTTTGTAAAATAATAGAGGAGATAATCCGAGACCTCTGAGTGCGAAGCTCTGCCGCTAGCCACCGCCCATACTTTGGCTAGCCATAGTGAATAATTTTGAGTTCATAAACAAAGACAATTCTATGGAACAGTATAAAGAAAATGGTTTGAATTTAGTTTGGTAAAACAAGCACTCTCAAGCAATTCCTAGCTTTGGGGTAAAATATGCTGAAAATCACTGTCATCTGGTAAAAAATAATTTTCTCTAAAAAATGGCGAAATTGACGAAGAAATGCTGTTTTTTCATCTTTTTTAAAAGTCAAACCAATGCTCAGACTGAAAATTCAATTATTTTGGTTATAATAAGAATAAATCCATTCAACAATAGGAGTTCAAAGATGGAAAAAACTGAAGTACAACCGGTTTCGGAGCATGATAATGAGATTGTCAAGGAACTGCAAACAATTGGAGGCATAACGTTCACTTGCAATGAACAACATCCTGACCGCATCTATGTGAAATACGACGGTCAAATCATATTCTTTATTTGTTTCAAACCTTCCTATGATGATTATTACTGTTGCGAAATAGTAGAACATTATTGCGAATACATACGCGAAGTATATACTAAGACCAATAGGAAATGGTATTGGGAAGGAACTAAAGAAAAAATCAGGAAACGTGTGACGACAATAGTGGAAGAAATCAAAACGTATAACATTTCCAAGATAAAAGCAGAATATACGGCTTATGCTGTCAAAGAAATAACAATAATCCAAATGATGATCAATAAAGCCGTAAACGCATCAACTGCAGCCTTGAACCTTTTGTCCAATAGCAAACCTGTGGTTGAGATACTGTGGGATAAAAGAAAGAGAAAATGGAGAGCTTTCGCAGACTGGAAAGGCAAAAGGCTATGGTGCAAATTTCCCTCTAAATTTAAAGCGGAAGGAGCTTTCTATGAGGTTGATGACTTGGTTGAGCAAAATGGATGCTGGTGTGTCAAAGGCAAAATTAAGGCTCTAGTGGGTTAAATCTCAAAATTTGCTTAGATTATGATTAGGTCTTATAACTGAGTGTGGTGATGGTTCAATCCCAGCTTGAATAAAAGATTTATTTTCTATATTCTTCTTTAACCTTCATCAAAGGAGTAATTATGGACTATCAGCCGATACTGGAACCCGGAAGCGAAAAGTTCAACAAATGGATGGATGATGTTTGCGAAGAATACAAAAACGCAGAATTGTCAATCGTGCAAAACGAAAGAATAAGACCAGAAGATCAAGACTTCTTTGATTGGCTCATGGAAGACAAAGAATTAATTTACGAAACGGACAGAGCAATTAGAGCAGCAGGTTTTGAATGGTAGAGTCGTGCAATCCTAGCGATTATCCTTGGTTCGGTAAAATTCCGGACGGCAAAATAAAAGAAAAAGCCAGCTTGCTAATGAAATGGATTTGGAACCATGAAATTGATGTGCCAAGAGACAGGCTTTCGGTATCCGGCAGTTGTATAGCGAATATAATTGAACTCGTAGAACGTCGCAGAGTGTACTTCCATATATTTCATAGAATAAAAATGTCCGAGTGGAACGAAGCTGCTTTGTATTGTTTTTGGATAGCCAAACTCCATCCGTTCCTTGAAGTACCGCCGCCGAATATAAAAGCAAAGCAGGTAAATGAAGTAAATGCCATAATATCCGTAAGAATGCTTTACAATGCCGCTAATAAAATTCGTCAAGGACAAGGAAGAGGAAGGATAAAAGAAATGAACATAAGCAATTTAGTCCACGCTTTCCGTTACAGAGACATAAGCAAAGAGGCAGTGATGGCTCTTTTTGAGAATTTGATTTCTGCGGCTGTTGCGGGGTTGGATGCGGAGAAGATGTTTGCGGGCTTGAGGTTGATTA
>LIUH01000009.1:4885-5125 GCA_001462225.1 Fibrobacteria bacterium GUT31
CGCGAGGTTGCGGAGGGCTTGGCGGTGGAGGCGGACGAGAATTACACCGCCGCTTTGGATTTGAAGATTACGCCTGAGCTTAGGCGGAGTTGCATGGCTAGGGAGTTGGTGAACCGCATTCAGAACCGTCGTAAGGAGATGGATTTGCAAATTACCGACCGGATAGAAATTTATTTGAGCGGGTTGGATGCGTTTGCGGATTTGCAAGCGGCGGTTGAGAGGCACAAGGGTTATATTTTG
>LIUH01000010.1:0-8879 GCA_001462225.1 Fibrobacteria bacterium GUT31
CAAAAACCGTGCCAGATTAATCAAGTTCAGCGGAAAAAGTCCAAAAAATGCGGTTTTTACACTAAAAATGCCATTTATTTTTTTTCTGAACCCTTCTTTTTGCCCCAACCCTCAACAAGGAGTATAAGCGATGAAAATCAACGCTATCACCACAGTAATTTACGCCCTGCTTTTCTTTGCCATGACGGCAAACGCTGCCAAAATCCTGGCTGTCTTGGAGGTGACTCCCAGCCGGGACGATATAGAAATGGAGATTTCGGAATATCGCCACTTGACGGACGAGTTGCGAACAAGGGCGAGGACATCTCTGCCGGGCGATTACACCATTCTAACCCGAGACAACATAATCCAGCTTCTGCCGCCCGACGAAGAAGACGCGAAATGCCTCGCCGAAGGCTGCGCTGTTGATATAGGCAGGGCGATTGGCGCGGAGTATGTCACGCAGAGCAGCATTGGAAAGTTCGGAAAGATGCTCACGCTTACCGTTGAGCTTTACGAATCCACAAGCGGCAATATGCTCGGCAGTTTTGTCACTGAAAGTGAAAATATAATGGGCTTGCTCGGAACAATCCGGCAGGAGGCTCCGGCATTGTTTGCCAAGATAGAAAAAGACTCTAGCTTCCAGTATGTCCCTCAGCCTGTGCCGGACCGGCAAAATATAGACCCTCAGATTTCCGGCACGGAGAAGAGCGGCGGCAATTCAATATGGGTTGCCATAGGTCTTGACGTTCTGGGCGCAGCAGCTATCGGCATTGGCTTGTGGCAGAATAGCGAGGCTGATAAACTTCAGAAAAAATATTCGGAATTGAAAGACCCGGACGCATTGCAAGGTGCGGGCGAGAAGGCTGAAAGCGCAGCGACAAGGCGCAACATATTTTACATAGCGGGCGGGGCGTTGTTCGCCGCAGGAATAGGAGTTCATATATGGTTTTGAGAAAACAGTTATTCGCGTTGTTGTTAGCCGCCGCGTTGCTTTCCTGCACGTCGGTTGAGCTTGATAACCCATGCGACCGCAGAAACAACAGTACCCCTTCACCGGAGTGCTATTTGCCGAGCAGTTCTTCGTCCAGTGTGGACGGTGGCTCTTCATCCAGCGTTGACGGCAGTTCCTCGTCCAGTGTGGGCGGCGGTTCTTCGTCCAGTATTGGCGGCAGTTCCTCGTCCAGCATTGGCGGCAGTTCTTCGTCCAGTGTTGACGGCAGTTCCTCGTCCAGCGTTGACGGTGGTTCCTCGTCTAGTGCAGAGAGTAGTTCCAGTGCGTTTAGTATGTGCGACGGCAAAGAATATGATCCGCTAACTCAAAGATGCAAAAACGGCATTGTGGAGAATAAATGCGGGGACTTTTACTACGACCCCACAGATATAGTCCACTCAACGAAATTTTGCTATGACAATACCGAACTTAGATCAAAATGCGGCGATGTGCCAAATGGAGCAGAATACGACCCTTCAAGTACTTGCTGTGGTACCGGCAAATACAGTCTATCAACGCAGTTCTGCTATAGCAGCAGCAAAGTAGGCAATTTCTGCGGTGACAATCCGCAAAAATCATACAATCCGGATTTATACGAATGCAAGCCGAACTCCAATGGCATATACCTGAAAACCGGGAAGCCTAACGATGGAAGCAGAACTTACGATGCGGTGCTGATTGGCGAGCAGGTATGGATGGCGGAGAATTTGAATTATGCGGCTTCAGGGAGCATGTGCGGAAATGGCAGTAATAATACGACTACTTGTGACACTTACGGTAGGTTTTACAATTGGAATACGGCTATGAATGGAGCAACAAGTTCAACCGCTGTTCCTAGCGGAGTTCGTGGCGTTTGCCCCTCTGGCTGGCATTTGCCAAGCGATGCGGAGTGGAGTACGTTGATGCAATTCATCAATCCGAGTTGTACTGCCACAAGCGATTGCACCAACGCAGGCAAACATTTAAAGGCGTCAACAGGCTGGATTTTTCACAATGGTACGGAGAATTTGGACACATACGGGTTTTCGGCTCTGCCGGGCGGCAACGGCGACTCGGATGGCAGTTTCCACAATTTCGGCGAACGCGGCTTCTGGTGGAGTGCCACGGAGCGCGATAGCGACTTCGCTTGGCTCCGGTACATGTACTACAACCTCAGCGATGTGGTCAGGTTCAGCCTCCCTAAGTACCAATTATTTTCAGTTCGTTGCCTCCAAGACTAGACACGAAGTGCCCGCCGCTAGCGTAGCAAGCGGCGTAACCCAAGGCTGTGAGCGTTTAGTGGTGCGAAAAAAGGAGTTCGGAAAAATGGAATTGGACGTAGAGATTAAAGATATTAATGGAAGCATTACCCACAACACCTACAAATTATCTAATTTATCATATGAATATTTTGCAAAACATTTTAGAGTATTTCCGTTAAAAACTTGGTTGAAAGAAATTTTCAATTTCTACAAGCCAAAATTAATTATTCCAAAAGATATTGAGAAATACGCAAAAGAAGGTTTAACTGAAGATGTAGAACCATTTGAGTTTGAGAACTATAGGAATGACAATGAGAATATCTACATTGATAACGATAGAATTGGAATTGAATTAAATTGCGATAGAGAAGAAGAATTTGTTCTTAAATATTTCTTTAACAAACCATAAGCAAGCGGTGAACACACAAAAAGCACCATGCTGGCACAACCTGCCAAGCTCTTGCTTCCCAAAAGTTTGGCAGGGTAAACAAGAGCAAGGGAAATAACCACAGGAGGCGACTAACACAAGGTTATGTGTTGCTTTTGTCCGAACCCCAATGCCCCGAGGGAAAGGATTTTCCCGCATTTCATTAAAGACGCCCATCTACAAAATCTTTACCAAGTCTGCGGGTAAACTTATTCCCGATGGGGCAACATAAAACGGCAAAATCCCCTAAATCCTAAAAATCGGGGGCATCGGGGTTCAGACAATATTGCGGTGAACATGATGTTTATTTAAAAAAATGCAAAAAAACGTCAACAGTTGTTTGCAAAATGCAGAAAGTCATATTTTTTTTCCCGTGAAATGCGTCTAAGTGTATAGAAAACAAAACAGGAGTTTCTATGAGTGACATAATTCAAAGCAATCAAGTGGAAAACTTGATTATCACAATTCGCAACGAACGGGTCCTTTTGGACAGTGACATAGCCATGTTATATGGCGTGGGAACTAGGGAAATCAATCAGGCGGTTAAAAATAATCCTGATAAATTTCCTCATGGGTATGTTCTTACGGTAGATTTTGATGAATTAAAATCTCTAAGATCAAAAATTTTGATCTTAGAGAAAAGCAAAGGAGAACACACCAAATATCCACCCAAAGCCTTCACCGAAAAAGGGCTTTACATGCTTGCAACAATCCTCAAAGGAGCCAAAGCCATCAAAACTACAATTGCAATAGTTGAAACTTTTGCGAAAATAAGGGAGTTGTCTCGCAATGTCAGTGAATTGGCGAAAAATCCCGGAAAAGAACGGCAAAACAGCCTAATGCAACAGAGTGGCGAAATAATTTCTGATGTCTTAGGCAATAGTTTAGAAATTTCCGACACAGAAACGGACATAGAAATCAACCTGGCATTGCTAAAGTTCAGACATAAAATACGCAGAAAAAAATGAGCTTGCATTTGTCTGAACCTCGCCACCCCCAAGGGAAAGGATTTTCCCGATGGGGCGAGGCAGAAATTTCTAAATTACCTCATTGTATGAAGATATATTTGGACAATTGCTGCTATAACCGTCCATTTGACGATCAAACTCAATTCAGGATTTCTTTGGAAACCCAGTGTAAATTATTTATACAAACTCTTATTGCTGATGGAAAAGTTGAATTGATTTGGTCATATATTTTATCCCTTGAAAATGCCAAAAATCCATACGAAAACAAACGTTTATCCATCTTGCATTTTTCCGAATATGCAAAAACAAAAGTTCTTGAAAGTGAAGTTTTATTAAAGAATGCCTATAAAATTGCAGGTAGTGGCATAAAAAGTGCCGACTTATTACACATAGCCTGTGCTGTAGGGGCCGTATTTTGAAATATAAAGCAGGCAACATAAAAATAGTCAGTCCTATTCAATTTGTTTTAACTTGGGAAATGGAGGCATAAATGACCGATACCCTTCTTATGAAAGCAGGCATGCAAACTCTAATAGATAATTTAGGTTGCGTGGAAGCCGAAAAGTTTATTTTTCTTATCATGAAAGAGCCAATAGATTACACCGAATGGCGGAAAAATAACCTGTTTAAAGGAATGTCCATAGAAAGCATTAGCCGTGAGGCAATGGATTTGCATACAGCAGAAAACGGCTAGCTATCCAAATCCCCTAAATCCTAAAAATCAGGGACATCGGGGTTCAGACAACAATCCCTTCTTTGTAATGGTCGGTTATAATCTTTGGCGTTAAGAATTCCGGCCGGGCAATTGCCTATTTGCACTTTACCGGTAGCCTTCCATCCGCCATTAGTTTTGAAAGAGATATTCTTGCTCCTTTGACCAAGTGATTTTTCATGTTTCCAATTCCTCTTTTTTAACATCCCTGTGCCGATTTCGCAAATATTGAAATGCCTTTATAGAAAGCCATGTTAATAGCAATGTTATGAAAAAAGGCGTGGTTCCAAGGGAAATTAGAACCGTAAATCCTAATATTCCATCTACTAACTTTATTTTAAATAAATAACCCGCTATGATTGCAATATATGAAATTATATTACTTGCAAATAGGGCTATTATAGTAAAATAAAAAGCACGAATACGATTTTTTCCTTGCTTTTTTTTACTGAATAATGAACCTACTATAGCAAAAAGATATATTAAAATATAAACTACTATAAAGGAAAGCACTGCTATTATAAAAGAGAGTATAACGCGCTCTTCTTCTTCAAATTTAAAATGTACAGCAAATGAAGCTAAATTAGGGCAAATACTGTTTTTAAAAATACGTTTTTTTGTGTCGCACTCAAAATTCATGATAACCTCCTAATAATAAAATACTTCCAATAGAACTATAATTATAAGCCATATAACCCACGAAAGCCAAAAGGCACGGACAAAATTTTTATGCTCTTTTTTGAGTTTTTCTAACATTCTTTTATCTCCATGCTGAACTTTGTTAAGAAATTTTGAATTTGCGTTCTTGAATATATATTATTTTTTTTAAACCATGGATGGCTATCGCCGCTTGGCAAGTTTTCCCTGCCCTTGCATAATTCATATACTTTGCTTAAATAGTCTTTTGGGCTATTTAATGCAGAATATTTTTCATGCCATTCTAAGTTGCGATAATATCTGAGCATTATCTGTTCGGTTGCACTTTCTGCATTTTTATAGCCAATAGTTATTACATTGTTGTTTTGGATCGGAGAATCGGAAAATCCGTGATAATTCCCGTCTTGACATTCATAATCCTGAAAAGTCCAGATTTTTCCGTTATCTTCTTTTTCGATTTCATTTTCTTCTATAAATTTTTCATCGCCTATATATCTGCGCCAGCAATGAGCTAGAACAAAACTGTCTTGCAACATATGGCATAATTTACCAAGCTCAAAAAAACTTTCTTTTAACCTGTTACTTTGTCTCAATTCCAAGGCTTTTGAGTACCATTCCTCGCTTTGCTTTAGAATAATATTACAAACTTCGCTGTTTGTAGGAACATTCTTCAGTTTTGGACACATCGAATGCCAATGTTGATTTTCTCCAAAATGACTTTTATATACTATATCCGTTTTGCTTACGCTACATGCTTCACTTAAAACTAAAATTGCATAAGGGCGATTTACGGTTAGAGAGTTTTCACTTGGAAAATCCGGCCATATACTTCCGTTTTCTAATTCTTGCGTAAATTTTATTCCTGCTTGTTTGCTTCCTGTTTCGGTCAATTTTTGGTGTGTTGCACTTGCAAAATTTCTACCCTTATTCAATAATCCCAAAAATCCGTTTCCAAAAAACTCCACATCATCAATCACTTCTCCGCTGGGCCGCTTCAAACTTCCATTTCCCAAATCCTCGCCATATTCAAAAATACACCAAATCCCTTTTCTATCCTCATAACTCAAATCCGAAATTTCCATCTCAAACCTCAAATCTTCTCCTTTGGCATCCGGAGCTACAAAATCCGCAAACTTGAAGTCCGCGTTGAACAAATTACCGGCAGAGTATTCTATGAATCTGCTGGCAAAACCCTTGCCCTCCTCGCCTTCGGAATCGCCTTTCACACCTGCCCGCTCATGCAGAACATCGTCCAGAAAATGACCGTATTCGTGGAGCAGGGTGAGAAGCAGGGTAAAACGGGATACCGGGTTTCGCAGGGAATCCAATGCTAGACGGTGATTGATGTAAATCTTTTTGTCTTTGTAGGCACCTAGCTTGCTGGCTTCCATTATGCCCGTTGCAAAAGAATCCGGAACAGGCAGAGGATTTAGATTTTTACAAACATTTTCATCAAAGATTTTTTTCAAAAAGTTCTCCAACTCATTCCCATCATCTTTATAAGGAAAATTCTCATCCAAAAAATAGAAAAAATCTGCGCCTATGCTTAAAAAATCGCTTGAACAAGGAACTAATTCCAGAGGCTGCATGGCCGCTTCTTTTAATTGCTCCTCCTCCGTGCCTTCCGGAGCGAATATAATATTCAAATCGCTTGAACTTTCGCTGTTTTCCTCGCATTCAACGGCTTTCAGGCTCGGCAAATCGCATTTTGTCGCCAAATATTCTTCCGTTAAGAGCGAAACTATGTTAAATAGGCTAATCCAAGAGTCTTTATCGAGCTTTTCGCCTTTCTCAAACACAAAACCTTGCTCCTCCAGAACCTTGGCACATTCTAAAAAGTAATTCTCATCTTTGCTTGCCTCGCATGTCTCGGCAAAAAGGTTCCCGTCTTTCTCAAACACCGCCTTTGCCAGCTTTGCCAAAAACGTGTTTCCCTGCAAAAAGATTTTCTCGCCTTCGTTTTCCATAGCTCTAAAATATGCCGTGGCGAGGCTCCCGGAAAAAGTCAAATTTGAGTCTATGCAAAATTGAGTTTTGATTGCGGCGTAATCAAGCGTGAGTTTCTCCTTTTTGTCCTCATTTTCCCCGGTTTTATTCTCCGCAGCCGCATTTTTAGGTGCAGGTAGCAATTCGGACGTGAAATTGGCCGGCATAGCTCCAAAAGAGCTGGGGTCGGCTAGCAAGGCCATTTTCCATAGCGGTAGTTTTTCTGAATCCATGTCTTCTCCTATTTTTTACTTAGACGCATTTCAGAGGAAAAAAAATACGGAAAAATGATTTTTTTGAATTTTGCAAACATATGTTGACGTTTTTTTGGAGGAAATGTTTCCATTCCTTGGATTTCCTACATCAAGGAGGGCGTCTGTGCTGGGTATTTAAGATTCCTCGAACTCTGCCCCACGGCTCGTGTGCCAGATGCCGAGTATGTCTATTGTGGTTTTATTTTCTCGGTAATAGATTTTGTATCTGTATTTTTTTATTATCACTGTTCTTATTCCGTTTTTCCATGGGGTTCCTATTCCTGGCATTATCTCTATTATTTTTACCAGTTGTTTGAATTTTGTTGCCAATTCTATGGCTTGCTTTTGTAAATCTTTTCCTGTGTAATAATTCGTTGCTTCGTTCAGCATTTTTTCGCATCTTGGCGTTACGTTTGCATTTTTCTTTTCTGTTTCTTCGAAGTATTCAATTTCCATTTTTGATTTTCCTTATCAAATCGTTTACTACATCGTCCACTGGTCTTCCCATGCCTTTGTTTGCTTCTTCAAGGCTTATGGCTATGTTTTGCTCTAGTTCCATCTCATCCAGCATGTCAAGCAGTTTTTCTGTCCACTCGTCTTTTTTCAGCGAATTTATGGCTGTTTTTATTTCCTTGGCTCTTATCGCCGGTTCTAATGTCATGGTTGCCATACGCCTTCCTCTCTTTTTTGGTAATATACAAAACAAATTTTGCCATTGTCTGAACCCCGATGCCCCCGATGAAAAGGATTTGCCCGATTATGCAGAAATTCCGGGTAAGGCAACACTTTGCCTAGCTTGTGACCTTGCAGTTACGTTGGTTTATTATATGGGTGGCGTGAGCGGATGTATTTTTCCAATCAATTCTTCATTTTTATATAGACTGGAATATGTTATATCCTCTTTGTCAAGTGCTTCATTTGCTATTTTACGAATGACTTTTTTCAAAGACTCTACAACTCCATTGCTTGACGAACTCAGCAAGACAGACGAACTGGAAGTCTCCGCACTAGAACTTGGAACTTCCGAACTGAGGCTCGCAGTAACGTTAGATAAGGAACCGCCATCAACGCTGGATGAAGAACCATCGCTCGACTAAGAGGTTTCCAGTGAATTTAAGTTGCTTTCCATGCCGGAACTGCTCCGCCAATCGCCCGGAAAGGCGGAGAGTTGAATATGGTTATCCTTATAAAAGTGGACAAAGGTTTACTGGTCCAGGGTCTGCGTTTATGTTTAGGTTTTCAGTATCATATAAATAATAATGATTACCCCTAACAATTCCACAGTCGAATTCGTAATTATACGGACAAGAAGTTCTATATTCATATCCTTGTTTATTGCATACTTCTGCGTTTGTGGATTGTCCTGTAATACATATACAATAACGGACTTTAAAAGCAGTACTATAAGAACAAGCATAGCACGCTCCACCATTGTCAATGTTACCGCCGCTGCTTGATGAAGATTCGCCGCCAATGCTTGACGAAGATTCGCCAACATAGATAGCGGAACTATAAGTTGCTGGCGGTGGGTTCCCCTCATCGCTAGATGCTGAGCAGGAAGTTAGTGTGAACCCTGATGCTCCGATTAAGAGGATAAAGAGGATGGGAAGATGAAGGTTTTTGAAACCTAGCTTGGTCTTGTTCATGAGATGTCTCCTGTT
>LIUH01000010.1:9041-15631 GCA_001462225.1 Fibrobacteria bacterium GUT31
GAGATGTCTCCTGTTGTTGAAGGGAAAGATTGTTTAGGTTTAACCAATAGGGTGTATTGGGCTATAACAGCATTAAAAGTCCTGATTTTGATTGATTTTTTTGGAATTTTTGGTCTATTGAAGTGATGGCAGTATATACATACAATTTTATGACAAACGTCAATTTTTAAGTCACCGGTGCAAGGCTTTGCCTGCACTGCAAGCTCCTTTTGCAATATTTGGGGCGTTATACGACATTATGCTTGTAAATATACATTTTTTTAAAGAAAATGTCAAAAAAAATGTGAATAGAACAAAAATACACATAATTCACGCTTAAAATGTGCGAATTATACACATAATTTACGCAATTTTTTGTATATTTTCAAATATGCAGAGAAAAGCGTATGCTGATTTATTGAAATGGAAAGAATCCAAAAGCCGTAAGCCTTTGATGATTTACGGTATTCGTCAAGTTGGCAAAAGCTGGCTTATGAAGGATTTTGGGGCAAATAATTATAAAAATGCAGTGTATGTGACATTTGACAACAACCCTAGGGCCAAGGCTATATTCAACGATGATTTTGATACTAAACGCATAATCCAAGAATTGGAAATTGAAACCAAGGAAAAAATAACCCCTGGTGAAACCTTGATTATTTTGGATGAAATTCAAATATGCAAACGAGCTATAACATCTTTAAAATATTTCAACGAAGATGCCGGCGAATATCATGTAATGACCGCCGGCAGCTTACTCGGTGTTATGATTCTTGGCCAAGATGAAAAAGAAAAAGAAGATGCCAATACGGGTTTTCCTGTTGGTAAAGTTGACAGGATAACCATATATCCGATGAATTTTTTGGAGTTTTTAATTGCTATTGGCGAAGAACGTTTCGCCAAATTAATTCAAGATTTGGATTTCAAAACAATTTCAACATTTGCGGATAAAATATCTGACCTTATGAAGCTGTATTTTTATGTTGGTGGAATGCCTGCCGCTGTAAAAAAATATGTTGATACGCGTTTTTTGCCGGATGTTCAAGATATTCAGCATAGCTTGGTAAATGATTATTATGCTGATTTTGCAAAACATGTTCCCAAAGAAGATATTGCCAAAGTCCGCAAATTATGGGATTCCATTCCTTTGCAGTTGGGCAAGGAAAACAAGCGATTTTTATATTCCGATTTAAAAAAAGGAAGCCGTGGCCGCAATTATGAAATAGCTTTGCAGTGGCTTTTGGATGCCGGCATGGCACATAAAATTTGTCGCATAAGCCGCCCGAATATGCCGTTAAAAGCGTATGCGGAAGAGAATATTTTCAAGTTATACATGCCGGATATAGGCTTATTGTCTTCTATAACCGCTTTGGATTTACGTGCTTATCTTGAACCTAACAATGCGATATTCAATCATTATAAAGGTGTTTTGGCGGAGCAGTTTGTATTGCAGGAATTGAAAGCCTGCAACGAAAAATTGCCCATATATTTTTGGGCCAACGAAACAAACAGAGCGGAGATAGAATTTATTTTGCAATCAAGCAATAAAATTCTCCCTGTGGAAGTAAAATCCGGCAAGAGCGTTAAATCCGAGAGTTTGCGTTCTTATGCTTCAAAAGAGGATTTCGCTGTGGAAATAGCCGTAAAAGCTTCGTTGCAAAATTATAATGTGGTAAATAATGCGTACGGCACAGGATGTGAGTTGCATAATGTGCCGTTGTATGCGATTGGGAGCTATAAATTTTTGACGCAACGAACACTATAATAGTTGGTCTTATAGTGGGCGTCTTCCGATACCCCTACGCCGTCGTCGTTGATAGCCCAATAGTAGGCCTCTCCGCCGTCGCGTTCGGATTCGGAGGGCATCCACCATTGGCTGAGATGGCCGAGACCATAGAAATTATCTATATATATGGATCCACCCGGCAGAGCCGAAAAGCCGTAGTCGTCCGTACCATTGTAGTCGTCCCTCCAACCGATTGCAGCCTTTAACTTGGCTCCTGCCTCTGAAGAACCGCCTGCATATTCTATAAGTGTATTCCAGTCCGCAAGGCTAGGAATATGCCAACCTTCAGGGCAAATGCCCTGATGATTTGGATGTATATCGTCTGAGCAAGTATTAAAAAGGCAGTCTTGTTCAAGATCCATAGCCGTTGTCCAATTATACAAGCGGCCATAGGTGACGCAGTTGCCTTCGCTGTCATCATGGGAATAGTCGCCATAGCAATAGCAATAGCCTTTACCCGGATCGTAATTCAAATTACGGGCAAACCAGGTTTGAGTACCTATAACAACTGTTTGATAAATTTCATCGCCGTAAGTTACGGGATCGCCATAAACCACGTTGGACCCATCGGAGTCATTGCCGGACGAACTGGAAGACGTATCCGAGCTGCTACTGGACAAATCTATACCGGAAGACGAAGACGGAGTATCATCTCCGCCGCCATCGTCAGAGCAGGAAAAAGTTAATGCCATGGCAAGCGCAATGCCTGCCGCTACGAGAATTTTTGGTAAATAAGCCATTTGAACCTCCATAATTACAAACTTACCGTCAGTCTATAATGTAAAATATAGAAATATTTATTGGTTTTGTCAAGGGGTTTGGGGATTTTTTTTTATTTTTTGCCATTTTGTTGTGAAAAATGGAAAAATTGGCGTTTTTTTTGACAGAAATGGTGGTTTTGGGGTGAATTTATGCTTGTACCACAGGCATTCTGTGAAGCAACCCCTCTACAATTTTCACCATTTTTACGCTAAAAATTTTAATTAACCCGTGAATATGGTTTACCGTACCGTAAACCGTATTAATGGTGTGTCGTGTAGGGGCGTGATTTATCACGCCATTTTGCTGCGTTGATACCCAATAATACAATGAACATTGGTTTGGGGTATGGGTTCTGATTTTGCGGCAAAACACGGCTCGCTTCTGTTCTTTTTTTATCTTGGCTATAATTTTTCCAATCTCTAAAAAATATCTTGCCGTATGCCTTTTATTAAGCGTACGGCACAGGGTGTGAGTTGCATAATGTTCCTTTGTATGCGATTGGGGGTTATGTTAGTTCAAAGCTTGGTTTCCTCTTCCTTACTGCTTTCTAAAAAATTCTCAAGAGTGTTATCCCGGCTGTTATGTTTTTTAAAGAACCTATTCTCCGCAGCCGCATTTTTAGACGCAGGTAGCTTCAGAGGAAAAAAAATACGGAAAAATGATTTTTTTGAATTTTGCAAACATATGTTGACGTTTTTAGGCTCCGGCACTTACTATATTCCCATTAATGGCTAAAATCCTGATAGTTGATGATGAAGAAATTGTGCGCTGCGCGGTAGCGGAGATTCTTGAACTTAGCGGGCATCGCTGCACGGTTGCGGCGAACCCGAAAGTCGCTTTGGAGCGAATTGCGCTTGAAAATCCCAATTTGATAATTTCGGATTATAAAATGCCGGGCATGACGGGCCTAGACTTATTGAAGGAGGTAAAAAAAGAAAGACCTTCGCAACCGTTTTTAATGATGACTGCTTACGGTTCCATTGAAATGGCTGTGGAAGCTCTGCAAAACGGCGCAGACCATTATATAGAGAAAAAAGACCTGCAAGTGGAAATTATAGAACACGCCGTTGCCATGGTGCTTGATAAACACAAATACAGAGCGGAAAATTCCGTTTTGAGGAAAAAACTCTGCGAAAAAAATTTTATAGGGCATGGTGAAAAATTTTTGGAGCTGAATAAATTTGTTGAGACGGTTGCTCCGACCAATGCCTCGGTTTTAATAACAGGCGAATCCGGTGTTGGAAAAGAGGTTCTGGCACGTGCTGTGCATTACCAAAGTTTAAGAGCCAGCGGACCTTTTGTTAAAATAAACTGCGCCGCACTCCCGGAATCCTTAATAGAAAGCGAACTCTTTGGGCATGAAAAAGGTTCTTTCACCGGTGCTTTAAAAACAAGGCGCGGCAAATTCGAGCTTGCAGACGGAGGTTCCCTTTTATTGGACGAAATCGGAGAGATGCCGCTTGCCGCTCAAAGCAAGCTTTTGCGTGTTTTGCAGGAGCGGGTAATTGTTCGCATTGGCGGGGACGATGAAGTGAAAGTTGATGTTCGCATAATTTGCACAACCAACAGGGACTTGAAAAAAGAAGTAGAAAAGGGAACTTTCAGAGAAGATTTATATTATCGTTTAAGTGTTGTCCCTATAAGCATTCCGTCTTTAAAGGAGCGCAAAGAAGACATTCCCTACTTGCTGGATTATTTCATAAGCAAATTCAACGAAGAAAACGGCTACGCTGTTGAAGAGGCAAGCGAAGATACAATAGCTATGCTCCAAAAGCAACCCTGGCCCGGCAATATCAGACAATTGGAAAACGCAATTGAACGTGCTATGGTATTTTGCAAAAGCGGAGTTTTAACTCCGAATTTTTTTGACATTAGCAGTGATGAAAAAGCAAAAAGCAAGAAAAAATCATGATATTTAGTCACAAAACAGATGAACTTCCCCCTTGGAGCATGAAAAGGCAAAGAGCCTATAAAATTTCACGCATTCTTTGGATAGCGCAAATCGTGATAGCTCTGCTTGCGTCCATCGCCGTATGCTTGTGGGTGTTTGTTATATGACAAATACAAGTCCCTGCATTATAATCCAAAGCAATATGGAAGTGCTGTTGAATGTGGACAGCACTTTGCATCACGAAGCAAGAGATGCCATTGCTCCATTTACCGAAATTGTGAAAAGCCCGGAGCATTTTCACACATACAGCATTTCGCATCTCAGCTTGTGGAACGCAGCCTCAACCGGACTAACGGCAAGCGATGTTTTAGCACGGTTGAAAAAATACAGTTCCTATGAAATTCCCGCAAGCGTTATAACCGAAATCACCGAATACATGGGGCGTTATGGAATTTTGCGTCTTGTGCTTCAAGATGGCAACTTAATTCTTGAATCCAATGACGAAGCCTTGTTCATTGAAATTTGCCAAAGAAAGGAAATTCAAGGCTACATTGAAACCTTCATATCAAAAAAAGCGGCAATAGTAAGCCCATTCGTGCGTGGCAAACTAAAAATTCTGCTAACGGAACTCGGCTTTCCGGTGCAGGATTTGGCGGGTTATGTTCAAGGCGAGCCTTTGGATATTGAGTTGAGAAACACATTCACTCTAAGAGACTACCAAAAAGATGCCGCTCAGATATTTTACGCATCCGGCTCGGAAAAAGGCGGCTCCGGTGTAATAGTGCTGCCATGCGGCTCCGGCAAAACCATAATAGGAATGGCAGCGATGGCTCTGATTAAAACTCACACTCTCATTTTAACCCCAAGCGTAACCGCCGCCCGCCAATGGATAAGGGAACTCCTGCAAAAAACAACTTTAACCGAAGACCAAGTAAAAGAATATTCCGGCGACGTAAAAGAAATTGCTCCGGTAACAGTTGCCACCTATCAAATATTAACTCAGAGAAAAAGAAAAGAAAAAAACTCTCAACTCTCAACTCTCAACTCTCAACTTTCTCCCAACTCTCAACTAAAGGACAAAGAATTCTCCAACTTCTCTTTATTCGAATCCAAAAAATGGGGCTTGATGATTTACGATGAAGTTCACCTTTTGCCGGCACCGGTATTCCGTTTTTCTGCGGATATGCAAGCTACGAGGCGGCTCGGATTGACTGCAACCTTGGTTAGGGAAGACCACAAGGAAACGGAGGTTTTTTCTTTAATCGGGCCTAAAAAATTTGATATTCCTTGGCGTATTTTGGAGAGCCAGGGTTGGATAGCAAAGGCAAAATGCCATGAGATAAGAATACCCATGGATACGGTTCTTAGGATGTCTTATGTTGTTGCGCCGCTTAGGGAGAAAATCGCAATAGCAGGTTGCAATCCTGAAAAATTTGGTGTTGTAAAAAACTTGCTGGAAAAGCACAGCAAGGAAAACGACCATATTTTAATAATAGGGCAATACATTGAGCAACTGGAAACACTGGCAAAAGAGATAAACACGCCTTTAATCACAGGCAAAACGCCCAACAAGGAACGAGATAGAATTTACGACAGTTTTCGCCGCGGTGAGATTAGAATTTTGATGGTAAGCAAGGTAGGGAATTTTGCCATAGACCTACCGGACGCAAGCGTTCTAATTCAAATATCCGGCACATTCGGCAGCCGCCAAGAAGAAGCCCAAAGGCTGGGAAGAGTTTTGCGCCCCAAAAAAGACGGTCGCCCGGCGATGTTTTATTCTATAGTCACAAAGGATTCCAGAGAGCAGGAATTTGCCATGAATCGTCAGTTGTTTTTGGTGGATCAGGGGTATGGGTATGAGGTGATTTCGTCTCAATAGCGGCGATATTGCTGTGCGGTAGAAATTTCCCAATTCTCCACAAAATATAAAATATTTTCCCCCTTCATTCGTCTATAATATAAAAAGGAGACATGCAATGAACAAAACTTTTTGGTTCAGAATTATGGGTATCGCAGCATTTATCGCCATGATAGCGGCGTTTAGCGTCGTGGCGATGCTCTTGTGGAACGCCCTTATGCCGGAGATTTTCGGGCTTCACGCCCTTAGCTATTGGCAAGCGTTGGGTTTGCTGGTGCTGGCACGGCTTCTGTTTGGAGGGCTTGGGCCGGGGC
>LIUH01000010.1:15792-16684 GCA_001462225.1 Fibrobacteria bacterium GUT31
TTCATCACAAGAATGCCTTGCGTGAAAAATGGATGAACATGACCGATGATGAACGCAAAGAATTTATGCGTTCCAACCGGAGATTTGCCCATTTTCACGATTTCTTCAAAGAAGAAGGGGGCAAAAATGAGCAACTATGAATACATTCTTTCTTTCGAAGGGTTAAAAACGAACTATGTATGCCCAATTTGTTCCGAATGGGCAAAAATGAACAATCCGGCAATTCCTTTGCAAAGCGGTACAAAAGAGCCGAAATGGCGGCAATGGATAAAATCGGTTTTTCGGTGGGTGATGGGTAATAATGCCTAAAAATTCCATTGCCCAAGTATTCTCCGAATACCGTGACCGGTTGTTGAAGTTTATCCGCTCACGGGTTCGAGTCCTTGAAGATGCGGAAGATATTGTGCAGGATGTGTTCTATCAGTATATGCGTGTGAATGAGCTTGCGACCCCGGTTGAGCAAACAGCGGCGTGGCTTTACCGTGTAGCCCGCAATAAAATCATTGATTCGTATAAGAAAAAAGAAGCCATACCTTTTTCCGCCTTGGCAAGTGCCGATAATGATGAAGATGTGTCTGATATTATTGATTTGCTTTCTTGCGATGAGGCTACGCCGGAAACAGCGGCATTGAGTGCTATGGTGTGGGAAGAAATAGAAGCCGCCCTTGACGAGCTGCCGCAAACGCAGCGGGATATTTTTATCCAAACGGAAATGGATGGGCTATCGGTGAAAGAGATTGCGGAAAAGACAGGGGTTGCGGTTAATACGCTGCTTTCTCGGAAGCATTATGCGGTTGTATTTTTGCGGAAAAGATTGCGGGAGGTTTATGGGGGTATAATTTAGAAAAAATTTGCGGGGTTGTTAAGGGGTATGTTTTAACCTATATTTTTG
>LIUH01000011.1 GCA_001462225.1 Fibrobacteria bacterium GUT31
GTTCAAACCCACTTCCACCCATTCGCCCAGGTAGCTCAGGGGTAGAGCACTTCCTTGGTAAGGAAGAGGTCACGGGTTCAAATCCCGTTCTGGGCTTTAGAATTTAAAGTCCGGCTCGTTTGCCAAAACGAACTGGACTGTGCTTATTTGGATATGAGAACTGCACTTTTTGGAGATGAGTTATGGCAAAGGAAAAGTTTGAGCGCACAAAGCCTCACTGTAACATCGGCACCATCGGTCATGTGGACCATGGCAAGACCACGCTCACGGCCGCGATCTGCACCGTGCTAGCCTCCAAGGGTCTTGCAAGCGCCAAGAAATTTGACGAGATAGACAACGCCCCCGAGGAAAAAGCCCGCGGCATCACCATCAACACCTCGCATGTGGAGTACCAGAGCGAGAACAGGCACTATGCCCACGTTGACTGCCCTGGGCACGCTGATTATGTGAAGAACATGGTGACGGGCGCGGCCCAGATGGACGGCGCCATCCTCGTTGTTGCGGCTACCGACGGCCCCATGCCCCAGACCCGCGAGCACATACTCCTGGCCCGGCAGGTGGGCGTCCCCGCCATAGTTGTGTTCATGAACAAAGTTGACATGATGCTTGAAGACCCCGACCTTCTTGATTTGGTAGAGATGGATGTCCGCGAGCTTCTCTCGAAGTACGAGTTTCCCGGCGACGACACCCCTATAATCAGAGGCTCCGCGCTCAAGGCCCTTGAGGGCGATGCGGAGCACACAGCAAAGATAATGGAATTGATGAAGGCCTGCGATGAGTTCATCCCCCTTCCCAAGCGCGATGTAGACAAGCCGTTTTTGATGCCCATAGAGGATGTGTTTTCGATATCGGGCCGCGGCACGGTAGCGACTGGCCGCATAGAGCGCGGCCGTGTATCCCTGAACGACAAGGTTCAGCGCGTCGGGTTCGGCGAGACCAAGGAATTTGTGGTGACCGGCGTGGAGATGTTCCGCAAGCTTCTTGACGATGCGCAGGCCGGCGACAATGTGGGCTTGCTCCTCCGCGGCGCAGACAAGACGGATGTGGAGCGCGGCCAGGTTCTTGCGGCTCCGGGTTCAATCACCCCCCACACGACCTTCAAGGCCCAGATTTATGTATTGACCAAGGACGAAGGCGGTCGCCACACGAATTTTGAGAACGGCTACCGCCCTCAGTTCTACTTCCGCACTACTGATGTGACGGGTTCCATCAAGTTGCCTTCCGGCGTAGAGCTTGTGATGCCCGGTGACAATGTGGAGATAGAGGTCGAGCTAATCGCGCCCGTTGCCATGGACAAGGACTTGCGCTTTGCAATCCGCGAAGGCGGCAGAACGGTTGGCGCTGGTGCTGTAACTGCAGTTATTAAATAGGGAAACAAAGGAAAACTATGGCTTCCAAAATCAGAGAATTAATCACGCTAGAATGCCCTGAATGCAAGCAGCGCAATTACGATAGCGACAAAAACAAGAAGAAGCATTCTTCTCGCGTGGAATATAAGAAATATTGCCGTTTTTGTAGAAAGCACACCATTCACAAGGAGACTAAGTAGGTGAAATACCGTAGGCTAATAGCTCAATTGGTAGAGTAGCGGTCTCCAAAACCGCCGGTTGGGGGTTCGATTCCCTCTTAGCCTGTGAAGGAGTTTTTTATTATGCAGAGTTTTCAGAGATATATTCGCGATGTGGTGGCCGAACTTAAAAAGGTCACTTGGCCTACTTGGGAAGAGCTAAAGGGTTCTACTATGGTCGTTATATTTTTTAGCATTATTATGGGTTTTTATATAGCTGTTATAGATTTCGGATTATCTAAATTAGTCGGAACTTTTTTGGAATAAATTTTCGGGAGCATTTGCAAATTATGTTAGCTTGGTATTCGGTGGCAACTTTTTCCGGACAGGAACTTAAGGTTAAACAACTCTTGGAAGCCATGATTGAGCGTGAGCAGATGCAGGATTTATTCGGGCGCATTGAAATTCCTCATGTAAACGAAGAACATATCACAACTAAAAAAGGCAAAAGAGTTGTCAAAGTAGAAAGGCGTAACCTGGTGCCGACTTATGTGTTTATACAGATGAATTTAAACGATCGCACAAGGCATTTGGTTCAAAATATTCAGGGCATAACAAAATTTGTGACCATCGGTAATAAAATACTACCGATACCGGAAGAAGAGATGGTAGCTATATTGCCCCGGGATAATGGGCAAATTGGCGATTTGCTGCCAATGGAAACCCTGCCTGTCAAAGAAGGTGATTCTATTCGCATTAAATCGGGTGCATTCAACGATTACACAGGAGTCGTGAAAGAAGTTTCAAAAGAACGTGGCAAGTTAAAAGCTATGGTTGTTATATTTGGTCGTTCCATTCCCGTTGAACTTAACTTTTCAGAGGTTGAAGTTTTATAGGCATGGAACTTTGAAAATGGAGAAATTACAGTGGCAAAAAAGATTACAGGCTACATAAAATTACAAATCAAGGCAGGTGCCGCGAACCCGGCTCCGCCGATTGGTCCGGCATTGGGTTCAAAAAAGGTGAATATTGCCGAGTTCTGCAAGCAATACAATGCTCGCACGCAGTCCATGGCAGGGACTATAGTTCCTGTGATAATAACTGTGTATGCAGACAACAGTTTTACCTTTATAACCAAGACACCTCCGGTTCCATCCCTAATTAAGCAGGCGGCAAAGATAGAAACCGCTTCCGGTGAACCTAATCGCAAAAAAGTTGGCAAAATCACCGCAGAGCAGGTAAAGGAAATTGCTAAAATAAAAATGCCGGACTTAAACACCATAACTCCGGAAGCTGCGGAAAGCATGGTGCGCGGCACGGCACGTTCAATGGGTATTGAGGTAGCAAATGATTAGAAGAGGAAAAAAATATCGCGCATTGGCTGCTTCTTACGATTTAAAGGCTTCTTACGGCCTAGACGAAGCAGTGGACATTCTAAAAAAATCACAGTTCAAATTTGACCAAACCGTTGAGTTGCATTTTAATTTGGGCGTTGACCCAAAACACTCAGACCAAATGGTGCGCGGTTCTGTTACCCTGCCGCACGGCACGGGTCGTAAAATTCGCATTTTGGCGTTTTGCAAAGATAATATGGTTCAGGCTGCTTTGGATGCGGGCGCAGATTTTGCCGGCGGTGCAGAGCTGGTTCAAAAAATCTCCGATGGTTGGTTGGATTTTGACGCAGTAGTCGCTACTCCGGATATGATGGCTGTTCTCGGCAAAGTTGCCAAGGTTTTAGGACCTCGCGGCTTAATGCCAAGCCCAAAAGCCGGAACGGTTTCTCCCAATTTGGCTCAGGTTATAAAGGAACTTAAAGCCGGTAAAATTCAATACCGTGTGGATAAAGGAGCAAATGTTCATGCCCCCGTGGGCAAACTATCTTTCACCGACGAGCAATTGCGCGAAAACATTCTCTCGGTTATAGATTCCGTAAAAAAGAACAAGCCCCAAACCTCAAAGGGGATTTACATAAAGAGTTTAACCTTAGCAGCGACCATGACACCATCTGTTCGCTTGGATATGGCATTAACAAGGTAAGGCGGGTGGCAATTATGTGTAAAATATCGCTTCAAAAACAGAAAAAGCAGGAATTTATAGATTCCCTCGCTAAAGATTTTTCAGCAGCAGCTTCAATTTATCTGCTGGACTTTCAGAAAATAACCGTTGCCCAAGACAATGCCTTGCGCTTGAATCTGCGTAAAAAAGGTGTTTCTTACCGGGCGGCGAAAAATAGGTTGATAAGGGAAGCCTTGAAAAAGGCAAATATTTCGGGCTTGGATTCTTACTTGAAAGGCGCTACCTCCATTATGCTTGGCAGCGCAGAAGACCCAATGCTCCCCGCCCGTGAAGTTGTTGAATTTCACAAGGCAAATCCCGATATTTTAAAGGCAAAAGGCATTTCGCTGGACAATTCCTCCTTAAAAGGGAGTGAATTGGAAAATTTAGCTAGAATGCCGGGCAAAAAGGAAATTCTTGGCCAAGTTGTATCTTTAATGCTTTCTCCGGGTGCAAACTTGATAGCTCTTATCAAGGGACCCGGAGCAAAGATTGCAGGGCAAATAAAGGCTTTAGAAGAAAAACTGGAAACAGCGTAGAAAATCACTCAAAATGGAGAAATTCCCATGGCTACAGATGTCAAAACACTAGGCGACCAAATTGTTGCCCTCACCCTTTTAGAAGCCAAAGCATTGGCCGACTACCTCAAAGAGACTCATGGTCTCGAAGCTGCCTCCGGCGGCGCGGTTGTTGTGGCTGCTCCTGCGGCCGGCGGTGGTGCGGCAGCTCCCGCAGCAGAAGAAAAAACAGAATTCGATGTTGTGCTGGTGGATGGTGGAGCGAATAAAATAAATGTTATCAAAGCCCTGCGCGCTGCCGTTTCCGGGCTTGGGCTTAAAGAGGCAAAAGATTTGGTGGATAAAGGCAATGCTACCATTAAAGAAGGCATTGCAAAAGCCGAAGCCGAAAAGCTCAAGAAAGAGCTGGAAGACGCCGGAGCGAAGGTCACGCTGAAATAATGCGTGCCTACACCGTACATTTCTTTTTGAATGGCCCGCGCAAACGCGCAGGCTATTGTTTCTATTTTCAAAATTCAGTTAAATCACGGCGAGGTTATTCATGATAGAACGGAAATCCTACTCATCAAACGAGTTCCGTTTGGAATTGCCAGAACTTCTGGAAATGCAAAAGGCTTCTTACGAGCGTTTTTTGCAGGCCGGAGTTCCCGCAAAAGACAGACGCAATGAAGGACTTGAGCGCGTATTTAGAGACGCTTTTCAAGACGTGTCCGATGCAAAAAAACTTTTAATTTTGCGCTATAGCCATTACACGCTGGCTATGCCGAGGTATTCCATAAAAGAATGCAGAGAGCGCGGGGTTTCCTATTCTCGCCAGCTTATAGTTCACTTAGAGCTTCAGACTTTTAAGGAAGACGGCGAAGAAAGGAAACTGCAGGATCAGGTTGCAAACGATGTGTTTTTCTGCGACCTGCCTGTTATGACCGATAACGGTACCTTTATTGTAAACGGAGCCGAGCGAGTTGTAATAAGCCAGTTGCACCGTTCTCCGGGCGTGAGTTTTGATTCCGAGCAACTTCCGAGCGGCAAAACTATTTATCAAAGCCGAATAATACCCAATAGAGGTTCTTGGCTTGAATTTAATACGGAAAGCGACATTCTCTATATGTTGATAGACCGCAAAAAGAAATTGCCGGCAACAGTGCTTTTGCGTGCAGTTGGCTTTGAAACAAATGCGCAGATTTTGGCCCTTTTCCACACCGGCGAAACCATTGAGTTGAGAATCGGCGAAGATTATTCGAGCAGAGCGCTTTTCAAAGATGCTGTTGACGAAGATGGCGAAATAGTAGCTCATGCGAATTGCATTTTAGACTCCGAAACATGTCAAAAGTTGCTGGATGCGGGCATAGACAGCGTTGAGGTAGTAAAAGAAAATATAGAAGAGTACGATCTTATACACAATACTTTGGCAAATGACGACATAGAGGATTCAAGAAAAGAGAAAGACGATGAGAAGCAGCGAAAGAACTATAGAGAAATTGCCCATGAGCGCATTTATCAAACAACAAGGTCGCAACCGGCTGCGGATGCTAAAACAGCAAGAGAGCATTTTGAAAATCTTTTCTTTGAGCGGAAGCGCTATGAAATAGGCGAACTCGGTCGATATCGCTTGAATTCAAAGGTTCATGCAAACGCCGATCAGCAGAGTTTTAGAGATGTAATGACGCTTACGGAAGAAGATTTTGTGAGCGTTATCCGCTATATGATAGGTTTATACAACGGCGAAGAAGGCTTTTCCCTTGATGATATTGACCATTTGGGCAACCGCCGCATTCGCTCCGTTGGCGAGCTTGTTGCAAACCAGATATCCATAGGCATTAGCCGCATTTTGCGTTCCGTAAGGGAAAATTTTTCTTCACGCGACAGAGAGGGAGTTTTAACTCCAACCGAGCTTATAAACTCAAGAACCGTAAACAGCATGGTTGCCGCCTTCTTCGGTTCCAGCCAGTTTTCCCAGTTCATGGACCAGATAAACCCGCTTTCGGAACTCACCAATAAACGCAGAATATCTGCGCTTGGCCCCGGCGGTTTGTCCAGAGACAGAGCCGGGTTGGAAGTGCGCGACGTTCATCACTCGCATTACGGTCGTTTGTGCCCCATTGAAACTCCGGAAGGCGCAAACATCGGTTTGATAAATTCTCTTGCCACTTTTTCCATAGTAAATCACTTTGGTTTTATAGAAACTCCATACAGAATTGTAGGTTTGTTGCCTTTCCATGATAGCGCAGGCAAAGAATACGGATTTCCGGAAGCGAAATGGCACGCCGGCATAATGAAAAATTTCTTTGGCGATGCCAATCAGCAACTTTTAACCCAAACCGAGTTAAGCGAAAACGAAATAAAAACCGCTCGCAAAAAATTCTGCGGCAGGCAGTTGGAGCTTTTTGATTTGTTCTGCAACAAGAGTTTTGAATTTGACTTTGGAGAGGAAAGCGAGATAATTAAAAACGGCATTTCCATCGGTAAATATAAAAAAGACGATTCAAAAAAGCCGAAAGCTGACTTTACGCAAAAAAGCCTTATTGTGCAAATGGTGGTTTCCGATTGGATTGTTTACTTAACGGCCTACGAAGAAGACCATTGCAGAATTGCCCCTGCAAGCACCATTTTAGACGCTGAAACCAAAAGATTCACAGCCGATTTTGTTTTGGTCAGAGCAGAGGGTGAATTCCCAAGTTTGCCGAATATAAAGGAAATTTCCGTGAAAGATACGGAAATCCAAAGAGTTGATTTGATGGATGTTTCGCCGATGCAGATTGTATCTGTGGCTGCAGGCTTGATTCCGTTCCTTGAACATGATGATGCTAACCGTGCTCTTATGGGTTCAAACATGCAACGTCAGGCAGTGCCTTTGCTCCGCTCCGAAGCTCCCATTGTGGGAACCGGTTTGGAGAGAAAAGTTGCGCTTGATGCCGGCACTTTGGTAAGGGCGAGAAACAATGGCACTGTAACTTTTGTTGATGCCACTCGCATAGAAGTTTTGAGAAAGAATGAGAACGAAAACTATGAAACGCTGGGTTTGCCGCCGCACGATATTTATGATCTTCGCAAATTTGAACGTTCCAATCAGGATTCCTGCATAAATCAAAAACCCATTTGCAAAGCAGGCGATGAGATAAAGGCCGGTCAGGTTTTGGCAGACGGAGCTTCTACCGATAACGGCGAGCTTGCCCTTGGCAAAAACATTCGTGTCGCATTCCTGCCGTGGCAAGGCTATAACTACGAAGATGCGATAATAATTTCCGAAGAATTGGCGATTAATGATACCTTTACCTCCATACACATAGAGGAATATGAGGTTGAAGTGAGAGAAACCAAACGCGGCAAGGAGGAAATTACCAGGGATGTCCCGAATGTGAGCGAAAAAGACCGTCACCAGTTGGGCGAAGACGGCATTGTTCGCATAGGAATGGAAGTGCGTCCCGGCGATATTTTGGTCGGAAAGGTTACACCTAAAGGAGAATCCGAACTCACTCCCGAAGAAAAATTGCTCCGTGCGATTTTCGGTTCAAAGTCCGGCGATGTGAGCGACTCCTCGCTACGCATCCCTAGCGGCGTGAAAGGCATTGTGATAGATACCCAAGTGTTCCAGCGCAGGGAAAGCCACGCTAGTACAAAGGAAGAAGAACAGAAATTGCGTGAAGAACTTGCCGGTAAAATTCGCTCAATAGCAAAAGAATACGAAGAAAGGGTAAAAGCTATAGAAGAAGCCCGCAAACCTGAGTTGGCTCGCTTGCTTTTGGACAAAACAAGCGGGGATGTTCGCAATGGCGTGACAAACGAAGTTATTATTTCCGCCGGCAAAAAATGGACTAAAGACCTTTTGGATAAAACGGATTTTTCGCAATTCGCCTCGGGTTCTGTGTTCTGCAATTCTTCCGCCGTTCAAGAAGAGGTTAATTCCTTGCTTGGCGTAACAAATCGCCGCATAGCGGAATTGAACGATTTAAAAGAAAAAGAGATAGACAAGGTGAACAAAGGCGATGAACTAAAACCCGGCGTGTTCAAGGTGGTAAAAGTCTATATAGCCAAAAAACGTCGCCTCTCCATAGGCGATAAAATGGCCGGACGTCACGGAAACAAGGGTGTTGTGGCTAAAATAGTATCCGTTGAGGATATGCCCTTTACCGAAGACGGAAAGCCTGTTCAAATACTTTTGAACCCGCTTGGTGTTCCTTCCCGCATGAATGTGGGACAGGTTTTGGAAGTGCATTTGGGCTGGGCTGCCGCTACGCTTGGTTTGCATGTGGAAACTCCCGTGTTCAACGGAGTTTCTTTTAGCGACATAGAGAGCGAGCTTAAAAAAGCCTACATTAAAAATCCTATTGTTAAAGTTTCCGAAAGTTCATGGGCAAAAGCCGAGAAAAAGGAATTTAAGGACAAATACGGAAGAGATATTCCGGAAGACGGCATAACCGGAAAAGCTACGCTTTACGATGGCCGTACCGGAGAGCCTTTTTTGAACGATGTCACAATAGGTGCTATGTATATGCTAAAACTCAACCATTTGGTTGAAGACAAAATTCACGCTCGTTCCACTGGTCCTTACGCTCTTGTTACACAACAGCCCCTTGGCGGAAAATCGCACTTTGGCGGCCAGAGGTTCGGAGAAATGGAAGTTTGGGCGTTGGAAGCCTACGGTGCTGCATATACCTTGCAAGAATTGTTGACCGTAAAATCGGATGATATTATAGGCAGGAACAAAATTTACGATGCCATAGTTAAGGGGGAAAACCCGCCAGCACCCGGAACGCCGGAGAGCTTCAGGGTATTGGTGCGTGAGTTCCGTTCCTTAGGTTTGGATATTAAAGTTTCGGAGGCAGACAATGCTTGAAGAGTTCAACGATTCCACTAAAAGCGTAGCTGAAATTTCCATTCAGTTAGCCAATCCCGACACAATTCGCGATTGGTCTTACGGCGAGGTCACCAAGCCGGAAACTATGAACTACAGATCTTTTAAGCCGGAAAAAGACGGCTTGTTCTGCGAGAGAATTTTTGGGCCTTACAAAAACTGGGAATGCAACTGCGGCAAATACAAGAGGCAACGTTTCAAAGGCGTTATATGCGACCGTTGCGGAGTTGAGGTTACAACTTCCAAGGTTCGCCGCGAGCGCATGGGGCATATTGAGCTTGCTATTCCGATAGCTCATATCTGGTTTTTCAAAAACCAGCCGTGCATAATAGGAAATTTGCTCGGAGTTTCTGCAAAGGACTTGGAGAGAGTTATATACTATGAGCAATACATAGTTATAGATCCGGGTAATTCCAAATTCAGAAAGAACCAGATAATATCCGAAGAAGAATATGAGGACGCCAAAAAAGAGGGCATAAGTTTTGTGGCCGATATGGGTGCTATAGCCATAAGAAAGGTTTTAAGCGAAGTCAATTTAAATTTGGACGAGCTTTCCAAGGACTTATCCGATTTGGCAAATACAAGCGGTTCAAAGAGCGTGAAAATGGAAGCCTTGAAAAGGCTTAAATACGTTGAGGCATTTAAAAATTCCCCTAACAAACCCGAAGGAATGGTTTTAGATGTTCTTCCGGTTATTCCCCCGGATTTGCGCCCCCTTGTGCAACTTGACGGCGGTCGTTTTGCAACATCGGACTTAAACGAGTTTTATCGCAGGGTTATTAACCGCAATAACCGCCTTAAAAAACTGATTGACGCACGTGCTCCGGACATAATTCTGCGCAACGAAAAAAGAATGCTGCAAGAAGCTGTGGATAATCTTTTCGACAGCGATCCGAAAGCAAAAAAGAAAGAGAAAATGAAATCCCTTTCCGAACTTTTAAAGGGCAAGCAAGGGCGTTTCCGTACAAACCTACTCGGAAAACGTGTGGATTATTCGGGCCGCTCCGTTATAGTTGTAGGGCCGGAACTCAAAATGCACGAGTGCGGTTTACCCAAAAAAATGGCTCTGGAGCTTTACAAACCTTTTATTGTTCGCAAAATAATGGGCGAAGAAGGTTTGGCAAACACAGTTCGCCATGCTAAGAAAATCATTGACTCCGAAGACCCGAAGGTATGGGATATAGTGGAGCCTATTATTAAAGACCACCCCGTTATGCTGAATCGTGCACCTACATTGCATCGCTTAGGCATACAGGCTTTTTATCCGAAATTGATAGAGGGTTCCGCAATACGTTTGCACCCCCTTGTTTGTGCTGCGTTTAACGCGGACTTTGACGGTGACCAAATGGCTGTTCATTTGCCGCTCTCCTTTGAGGCGCAATTGGAATGCAGAGTTCTGATGCTATCTTCGAATAACATTTTGCACCCTGCTTCCGGGCAACCCATAGCCGTTCCTTCTCAAGACATAGTGCTTGGTCTTTATTATCTTTCAAAACCCCGCCCGCACGTCAAAGGTGAAGGAATGGCTTTTGGCAGCGACCAAGAGGTTATTCAGGCCTACGAAAACGGCATTGTGGATTTGAACGCTGCCATAACGCTACGTTTGCGCAAAGGTCGCAGGCTTTACCGGGGTGCTTTGGATTACGATACAAAGTGCGAAAACAAGATGGGCGAAGAAGTTTTGGCAAAAGCTGGCGTAAAGGTTGAAAACTTAATGCTAAAGGAAGACAGCCGCATAAAGACTTCGGTAGGCAGGGTCATTTTAAATCAGGCAATTCCCAATGTTTTGGGTTATGCAGACGATACATTCAACAAAAAAGCAATAGCAAAATCCGTTGACGATTTATACCGCATAAAAGGCAATCATGTGACGGTGGATTATTTGGATTCCTTAAAAGATTTGGGATACAAATGGGCATCAAAAGCGGGATCTTCTGTGGCTATAGCGGAAATGGTAATTCCGCCGGAAAAGCAAACCCTGTTAGACGAAGCTACCGAAAAAGCTAATAAAATCAGGGATCTTTACGATCAAGGCGCGGTTACGGACGGTGAACGCTACAATCAGATAATAGATTTGTGGTCGCGTACAACCAGTGATGTGGCCATTAAGCAGTGGGATTTGCTATCCAAAGACAGAGATGGCTTTAATCCTTTGTTTATGATGGCAGATTCCGGCGCCCGCGGTTCAAAGGAGCAAATCAAGCAACTTTCGGGGATGCGCGGCTTAATGCAAAAGCCTACTAGGAAAATAGGCGAGCACGAAGTTATAGAAAACCCTATCACAAGTTGTTTCCGAGAAGGTTTGAATTCTTTGGAATACTTTATTTCCACGCACGGAGCACGCAAAGGACTTTCCGATACGGCTTTAAAAACCGCAGACGCAGGTTATCTAACGCGCCGTTTGGTGGATGTTGCGCAGAATTTGGTTGTTACCGAAGAAGACTGTTGCGAAATTAGAATTGCTTTGGAACGCGTTTCCGTTGAACATTATGAGCGTGTAAAAGACACTTCCGAAGGTCTTAGCATGTTTACGAGAAGGCTAAAAGGTTATGTAGCGGCAAACGATATTCTAAATCCGAGCAACAAAGAAGTTCTGATAAAAAGAGGCGAACATCTTGAAAAGGAAAATCTGCGCAAATTGATGTTTATAGAATTGAAATCCATTGAAGCTATAAATTACGAGCGGTTTTGCAAAAAAATAATCGGAATGACTTTAGAAAAAGCTATTCACGGAGAAGACGGAAAAATTGTAGTTTCCGCAGGTTCCGTTATAAACCATTCCAGGCTGAGGGAAATAATAAACTTCGGCATTAGAGGTCCCATACACTTGGTGGTCAAAGGCATTGTTCGTTCTGCCTCCAAAGACGGCGACAATATTGTTCAAGGACTAGGCGAGCGTATTTTGGGCCGTTTCTCGTTAAAAGACATCAAGCACCCCGTTACCGATGCCTTGCTGGTATCCAAAGGCGAAATGATAGAGGAAGAGCATATTCCGAAAATTTTGGACGCCGGCATAGAAGAAGTTGCGGTACGCTCTGTGTTAACATGCAATTCACCGCTTGGAGTTTGTGCAAAGTGTTACGGACGAATGCTGGCTTCCGGCCGTTTGGTGGATTTGGGTGAGGCTGTTGGTGTTTTGGCAGCACAGTCCATAGGTGAGCCCGGTACACAGCTCACGCTCCGTACTTTCCACATAGGCGGTGCTTCCAGCCGCATAACGGTGGATAACAATAAGAAAGCCACCGTTGACGGCAAAGTTTCTCTCGAAAACAGCGATGAAATAGAGTATAAAGGTTCCCAGGTGGAAATCAGCCGCATGGCGGAGCTTGTACTCATAGACATAAACGGCATAAACCGCGGTCGTTGGCAAGTTCCTTACGGTGCGACGCTTAAGGTTAGAAACGGCGACTCGGTTAAGAAAGATGATTTGCTTTTTGAGTGGGATCCTTACAACAGCCCGATCATAAGCACGGTAAGCGGCAAAATACAGCTTCTGGATTTTGTGGAAAAAACAACCTATATGTCTGAGGTTGACGAAACCACCGGCATAGAGACCTGGACTATAATCAACGATAAAAGAGGCCGCAAACGTGCTTCCATAAATGTTATGCAAAACGGTGAGCGTGTCGGTCACTTCTTTTTACCGGATGGTGCAATTCTGACAATTCACGACGGAGATGTCATTGTGAGCGGCCAGACAATAGCGAAATTGCCTCGCTCCGTAGGAAAAACAAAAGACATCACCGGCGGTTTGCCCAGAGTTGCCGAATTGTTTGAGGCTCGCGAGCCAAAGAACTCTGCGATACTTGCTCCTATAGACGGCATAGTGGCATTCGGTTCCGAAAAAAGCACAGGGCAAATAGTGTTGATTAAAAACACGGAAGCGGAAGAAGAAATTGTGATTCCGCACGGCAAGCACCTTTCCGTTCATGAAGGAGATAGGGTTCGCAGGGGCCAGGCCATAGCCGAAGGTTCCATTAATTTGGCCGATATACTTCGCATTTTGGGCGAAGAGGAATTGCAGAGACATTTGGTGGACGAAATCCAATCGGTTTATCGTTTGCAGGCAGTCACCATTTCCGATAAGCACATAGAGTGCATTGTTCGCCAAATGATGAGAAAAGTCACTGTAGTTGAACCGGGTGAGTCCAAATTTTTGACAGGCGAAGATGTTTCCAGAATTGAGCTTCGCATGGAGAACAGCAAATTGCAAGACGAGAGCAAGAAAATTGCCAAGGCGGTTCCATTGCTGCTGGGCATAACAAAGGCCGCTCTTGCGATGGATAGCTTTATAGCCGCCGCTTCTTTCCAAGAAACCACAAAGGTGCTCACCAAAGCCACCATAGCGGGTTCAAAAGACAAGTTGCTCGGACTAAAGGAGAATGTGATTATGGGGCGCCTAATACCATCCGGAACGGGCGACTTGCATTTGCGAGATATAGAAATAAGGGATTCCGATGTTCAAGACGAGCCTACGCCTGATTTTCCGCGTGCCGGCTCTTTTGCAGATATCGATTTTGAGGATTTAGACGATGAACTTGAATAATTTACTATATTTGAAGCCTGCATTTAGGAGAATCTAGAGTGCCTACAATTCAACAGTTAGTGCGCCTCGGTCGTGAAAAGGTCAAGAACCGCACAACGGCCCCAGCGCTTAAAGCCTGCCCACAAAAACGCGGCGTTTGCAGCCGTGTTTATACCACAACGCCCAAAAAGCCCAATTCCGCTTTGCGCAAAATTGCCCGTGTGCGACTTAGCAACAAAATGGAAGTGACCGCTTATATCCCCGGCGAAGGCCATAATTTGCAAGAACATTCCATTGTGCTGATTCGCGGTGGCCGCGTTAAAGATGTTCCGGGTGTTCGCTACCACATAATCCGCGGTGCGCTGGATGCCCAAGCTGTGAATGGCCGTAAACAAGCCCGTTCCCGCTACGGCGTTAAGAAGAAAGTAGCAGCCGCACCTGCAAAAGGCGGAAAGAAATAGGAGATAATATGTCCAGAAGAAGGAAATCAATTCACCGTTCAATTCTGCCCGACCCGCGCTTTAATTCGACTTTGGTTACAGAGCTTGTCGGCGTGGTTCTCAAAAAAGGCAAAAAAACCATAGCCGAGCGTATTATTTACACTGCGCTGGAAGAATTGAACAAAAAAGTTCCGGGTTCGGAATCCGTTATGGAAAAATTTGACCAGTGCCTTGAAAACATTAAACCTCATGTTGAGGTTAAAACCCGCAGAGTTGGCGGTGCGAACTATCAAGTTCCCATTGAAGTGGCACCGGAACGAGCTAAGGCTCTCGCTATCCGTTGGCTTTTGATGGCGGCTCGCAAAAGAAGCGAGCAGAACATGGCTCTCCGTTTGGCAGCCGAGCTTGTTGCCGCAAAGAACAATGACGGCGGTGCTGTTCGTAAAAAGATAGATACGCACAAAATGGCGGAAGCTAACAAGGCATTTGCTCATTTCAGATGGTGAATATGCCCCGCGTGGTTCTACACCCTGAAAGAACGCTTTGGGTTGTTTCTTATATACCCGAGGCGATTCGTGGTTTGTACACCACGCTCAAGCATTTTTTACGCGGGCTTTTTAAGTACGAAACTCTGCCCACTATTCCGTATCCCGTGATAAAACCTCCCATTCCTAAGGATTACCGTAGCAAGCATCGGTTGCTGAAAAGAGCAGACGGCACCCCGCGTTGCGTCGCTTGCGGAATGTGCGCTGCTGCATGCCCGGCTCGTTGCATCAGGGTAGATGGCGGCGAATCTCCGAATAGCTTGATTGAAAAGAGGGCAGTTCGCTTTGAAATAGATCATTTGGCGTGTGTGTTCTGCGGGCTTTGCGTAGAAGCATGTCCGGTTGACGCTATAAGAATGGACACCGGGGAAACTTCCTTTGTCCACGACAGCCGCGAGAAATTTTTGGTGAACATTCGCTAAAGTTTTCTATTTTTATGCCGATATACTGCTAAAGAGAGGTATCTTATGGCAATCAATTTTCCAAGTGTAAGTGGCAATTCGCCTATTAGCGCAGATTTGATGTATCAATTCTACGATAATAAAGCAATAACTCCGCAGATTCGCGCAGCTCTGCAAAAAAAGCAGGACGCTGCGGATAAGGACTCGGACGGCGAAGGTAGCACTTCAAGCTCTGCCTCAAAATTTGGCCCTGCTGCCAAAGTGAGCATAACCGACCAAATTATACGCATGAACGTTGCGAACAACTCCGCTAAATATGGAAAAGAGGAAGAGAAAAAAACTTCCGAAACCTCTGAAACGAAAAAGCCTTCCAGGTTTGATGTGCTTGCAGAGGTGAAAAAGAGCGTTGCAGAGCGGGAAGCGAAAGCAAAAGAGGAAAAAGATGCGCAGCTCAAGGAAATAGCGGATAAAATTGCCGCTGCCGAGGCAGAAAAAAAGGCTGCCGAAGAAGCTGCCGCAAACGAAGGAACCCAAGGGGGAACTCCTCCGGCAGAAGGTTAGCCAAAACCGTGTTTCGCTCAGTACTTCCGCTTATACTGTTTGCGTCCTTCTTGTATGCGGATTTTAACGAGGGATGGGTAAAGAAATACGCCTTTGCAGCAGGTGTTGATATTGTTGTAACCAAAGGTGATTTAGATGGGATTTCAGGAATAAATTCCGAAGAAGCAATTCAAGAAAATGTTATTTTGCCGGAAGTTCCTCTATTTTTGGTTTACGCCTTTGATGCGCGTGCCCTTGCAAACGCCTCTTCCATAGCATTAAATTTTGGGCTTGGCTATCCAAAATACGAGCATAAATCGCAAAAGGGCAGTGCGAGATATTTTCGCATAGGTTTTGAATACCAATATCATTTTTTATGGCCGGAGCCTTTTAGAATCGGAACCGGCGTTGGCTACGAGTTTTCTTCCATGCGGTTTCCAAAGGCTTCGATTGGCGAAGAAGGCAATTGGAGTTATGCGAATTTCACGGGGAATGGACCTCATGCCGTGCTTTCTGCGGAGTATTTTTTCACGGAGAATATTGCGGTGGAAGGAGCAATTCGCTATCGTTTGCTATACTTAAACCGGGTGGCAACGGATTTAAATGATGTGTCCAAGTTAAGCGATGCGGTTTGGCAAGGCATGGGAGAACTTGGAATCAGGGGGATGTTTGTATTCTGATAAAATCTCGCAGGCACAGGAACTTATGGCAAAAAATCACCCGGAGCTTGCTGAAAATCGCCCTATTTACGAGGCTATTTTGCAATTTTACTCCGATAATGCCCTAATAGAAACGGGTATTTACGATTTGAGAGAGCTTTTGAAAAGCAAAATAATTGAGGTGCATAAAACGAGTGCAAAAACATTTAGAGAATGCGTCTATAATTTATTAGACGAGTTTCCCGAACTCACTTCTGCAAATGGTATGCTCCGTTACTATGAGGCTGCCAAAAATTTTGACTGGCAAGAATGCGAAAAAGCGGAAATTACTTTTGGTGAAGCTCTAACCCAAGATGCTTACGGCTGGCAACCGGATTTTTGGACTCTTTTTGAAAATGAATCCGATGAAGCTAATATTTGCAGGTTAACCGTTGTGGCTGCGTTTCTCTAAAGCACTCAGATTTTCCTTTAATCTTTTCTGCTCAATTTCCACTCTAGCCGGAATGCTGGCCAAATTTTCACCCGGGAAAGGAGTGGATCTCGCAACTTCCAAACAATAATCCATGCCTTCGTTAAAATTTTTGGCTGCAACTTTAAGCCATGCCAGTTGATCTTTATCGCCGCTCCACTTTTCAACTTGCAAAGCAAACCAATCGCCGTACATCTCCACTTCCTTCGCAAACATATGAGGGCGTTGCGGTGGGGTCAAATCCGCTATGCGGCCGTAAATGTGGTCTGTCATCTCTTGCAGGGAATAGCTACGGTTAAACCAAGCTATGTTCGGCCCCGGGCAAATAGACTGCGGTGCGTCTTCTGCCTTTTCCCTGCCCCAAAAAATTAAGCCGCTGTTCCCCAGATGGTCGCAAATGCACTGCTTTGCATAAACGTCTTTTCGCATCATCTCTTTTTGTTCTTCGCTTGCGGAACTTTCTGCAATTTGCTTTAGTTTGCGCTCCTGATAAAAACGGCTCGCTTTGCAAACAGGGGTTTCGCTGAATTCCGTGTTGTTCTGCAAAAATCCCTTTTTGCAGGGACTTCCGGGCACACCGAGTTCTATCTGCTTTTGATGCCATCTTTCGGAACCGGAGCCTTTCAAATTGTTAAAGTATATGCCCAGCGGAGAAGCCTCACTCACGTAAAGATCTTTAATTTCTGCCTTGGTGAGCAACTCCCTTGTTTCCGTATCAACAGGGGAAACTTCCGGCACAAGCAAAAACGGGCTTCCCCACCCGGTGCCGTCCATGCCGTAATATTCTCGTATTCTCAAATCTTCTGCGTGGTTGCCGATGCCGCCTTGCACGGTGATCTTAGGGGGTGGAGCTTCTCGGGCCGCATCCGTGTTCCAGCCTTTTGATTTGTAAAAATTCACAATTGTTTCTCTGAACTGATGCAAAACTCCCCGTTGCGAACGAATTTCCTTTAATATGGTAGGGAGCAAAAGCCCTTGACTGGGGAAAGCATGCCCACCGCAATTAAGCCCGGATTCTATTCTGTATTCGCTTACTTCTAACCCCTTGCGTGCCAAAAACTTCCCTTGAATTAAAGCAGAACGAAAATCCGAAGCCTTTACTATTATTCTTTTGCCTATTTCACCCGCAGAGTTCCTGTAAAATTCTTTGAATCGCGCCATATAGTTGTAAAGACTTTGGTTTATGCCTGCGCTAAAAACCACTGCTGAGTTTTTTAACAAAGATTTCACATAGCCTTTTAAAGCCGTTTTAGCATCTGTGAATTCATCGCTCATAGGTTCTTTGCCGTTTGGGTTTGGCGGCAAGCGGTCTAGTTTGACCATAATGTTAACATCTATGGAGCCTTCTGCCATGCTGTGGTTCAGGGTGGTTTCCATATCTTCCCTTTCTTTTGCGGGAGTAGCCTTCATACCCATTAATTTTAAGTAAAGAATCCTCAATGGGTGGCCGGTTGGGAGCATTTCAAAGTATTTGGCCTTATCGTTTTTAAAAAAGAAAGGCTGTTTCTTTATCGCTTCAAAACGTATTTTTACAACTTCTGCCAAAGTGTTTAGGTAAGCCGTGATTCTTTTTGCTCTGCCGTCCGGTTCGCGCTGCGGAACAGGCTCGTATTGCAGTTTGTATTCTTCTGCATAGATTTTCCGAAATCTTTCCAAAAGCAAATCGTCAACCAGAGACACAACAGAGGATATTCCAAATGGAGCTACCCTAGCAGGTGTGTCTGCCGTATAGGAAGTTCCCATTACAGGGATATGAAATGAGTGAAGAGCCGTGAACATAAGTAGAATAATTTAGAAATTTTCTAAGTTAATGCAATGTCTGAATATCGTCAAAATATAATGAATGGTGAATGGGTAATAGTATCCTCAGAACGCGCTAAACGCCCTGCAGACTATGCTTCTACGGCAAAAACCAGAATAGTTCAGCCGGAACACAGCCCGGATTGCCCTTTTTGCAAAGGCAATGAGGACAAATGTTCCCAACCTACTTATGAAACTAAGAACGGAAAAGACTGGAAATTGCGTATTGTGCCGAATAGGTATGCCGCTGTGAGCCGCCCGGAACAAATTCCCGATACCCCATTGCCGAGAATGCGCGTAGCCGATATGCACTTGTTTGCTCCGGGATACGGTGCAGCGGAGGTTGTTATTGAAAGCCCAAAACACAATGACAATTTGGCTTTTATGGAAAAGTCCGATGTTTACGAAATAATAAAATCATACAAGGAAAGATTCAATACCTTATCGGAAGACCCGAATATAGCGATGGTCAATATATTCAAAAATTACGGAGCCTCAGCAGGAGCCTCTCTTGAACACCCGCATTCGCAAATAATAGCCACTCATGTTTTGGCCACGCACATAACGGATGAACTCTCCTATGCCCGGCGCTCTTTTAACACTTACGGCACTTGTATTTTTTGCGACTTGCTCAGAAAGGAAATGGATTCTAAGGACAGGATAATAACAATCAGCAAGCATTTTGTGGCTTTTTGCCCCTTTGCCTCTAGGTATCCTTACGAAATGCGTATTTTCCCCTTAAAGCATTCCGCTTTGTTCGGCACTATAAACGAAGATGAAATGGAAGATTTATCTGATATTCTGCGAACGGTTCTGGCAAAGATGTTTACATTGCTAAATGATCCCGATTACAATTATTATGTTAGAACCGTACCGAATTCGGACGGCGATGTACGCTATTACCACTGGCACATAGCTATAACTCCTCGCTTAACGCGCCCCGCCGGTTTTGAGCTTGGCACAAGGATATATATAAACACAACGCCACCGGAGTTGGCAGCAGAACAGTTAAGGAATGCTTAAACAACAAAATTCTTTCAAAATGCCCTTGACAAAGCATTTTTATTTTTCTACATTTAACGTTGATTATGATTTTCGGCAACAAAACAATATCTCTTGAACACCTATTTCCGTCCATGTTCTACGGAAACGGGCTGTGTATGTGTTGTCAAAACCTCTAATTTCGCAATTTCAATCAGCAAAAAATGGCTTTCTTCACGCCATGAAAAGTGAGGAAAAATGTGTTTTTCACCCAAACCAAGGAGAATCCTTATGAGCAACTATCGTTTAGAAACGCTCGCAGTCCACGCCGGCCAAGAGAAGCCGGATAGCGCAACCACCGCCCGTGCAGTTCCGATTTACAGAACTACGGCTTATGTGTTCAAAAGCACCGAACATGCCGCAAATCTGTTCGGCTTGCGGGAACTCGGGAATATATATTCCCGCCTCACCAATCCGACCAACGAAATTCTGGAAAGCAGGGTGACGGCACTGGAAGGCGGTGCGGCATCCGTAGCAATAGCCAGCGGAACGTCGGCTATTTTCTACGCAATAATCACACTCGCCCAGGCAGGCGATGAGATTGTGAGTGCCACAAACCTTTACGGCGGAACCTACACCCAGTTTGACGCTATTTTGCCCGCCCTCGGCATAAACGTCAAATTCGTTGACCAGAGCAAGCCGGAAAACTTTGAAAAGGCAATCACGCCCAAAACCAAAGCTTTCTTTGTGGAAACAATCGGCAATCCCGTTCTGGATGTTGTGGATTTCAAAGCCATAGCAGACATAGCCCACAAACACGGGCTGCCTTTGATTGTGGATTCCACATTCACAACCCCCTACCATTTCAAAGCCATTGAGCACGGTGCAGACATCGTGGTCAATTCCCTGACAAAATGGCTGGGCGGGCATGGCTCAGGCATAGGCGGCATAATAACCGATGCCGGCACCTTTGACTGGAAGGCCGGTAAACATCCGCTTTTCACCGAACCGGACAACAACTATCACGGCCTGCGCTGGGCTATTGACTTGCCGGACGTGCTAAAACCCATAGCCTTTGTGCTTCGTGTTCGCACCGTCCCATTGCGCAATTTAGGTGCAGCCCTTTCTCCCGACAACGCTTGGCAGTTCTTGCAGGGCATTGAAACCTTGCATTTGCGTGTGGCTCGCCATGCGGAAAATACCTTGAAAGTTGCGGAGTGGCTGGAAAAGCACCCCGACGTCGCTTGGGTTCGCTACCCGGGCCTTGCCAAAGACCCGACTCACGCGCTTGCAAAGAAGTACTTCAAAAACGGTTTTGGTGCCGTGGTTGTGTTCGGCTTAAAGAGCGGCTATGACGGAGCTATCAAGTTCATAAACAATTTGCCCCTGTTCTCTTTGCTGGCAAATGTGGGCGATGCCAAGAGCTTGGTGATACACCCTGCAAGCACAACGCATTCGCAACTCAGCCCGGAACAGCAGAAAGAAGGCGGGCTTTCACCTGATTTGATACGTCTTTCCATTGGCATTGAACACATAGACGATATTTTGGAGGCGTTGGAAGAGGGTATTAGCAAGGCTAAATAGTTAAAGTGCATTTTGCAAGTTTTCTACATTAGCCGAAATGCCGGAAGAAGTAGTAATTATAGGTTCAGGGCCTGCGGCTCATACCGCGGCTATTTATTTGGGTAGGGCAGAGAGAAGGCCCCTTATGTTTGAGGGGTTTATGGCCGGCGGCATTGCAGCCGGCGGCCAGCTTACCACAACGGATGTTATTGAGAATTTCCCCGGCTTTGCAAATGGAATTTTAGGTAACGAACTTATGGCGCAAATGCGTGAGCAATCGTTGAAAAATTCCGTTCGCATAGTTACGGAAACGGTTTGCTCGGTGGATTTCTCAAAGCGTCCGTTTGAATTAACATTGGATAGCGGTGAGAAAGTGGAAACAAAAAGCGTTATAGTTGCAACGGGAGCAACGGCAAAAACCTTGAACATCCCCGGCAGCAAGGAGTTTTGGCAAAAAGGGGTTTCTGCGTGTGCAGTGTGCGATGGCGCACTCCCGATTTTCAGGAATAAAATCATAGCCGTCGTTGGCGGCGGTGATACTGCAATGGGCGAGGCAGAACACCTTGCCAAATTCGCAAAAGAAGTTGTGATAATTCATCGCAGAGATAAATTCAGGGCAAGCCCGATTTTGCAGGAAAGAATTAAAAACAACCCGAAAATAAGGGTTATGTGGAACAGCATTCCGGTAGAGTTAAAAGGGAGCAAATTTTTGGAATCTGTGACTTTGCAAAATACCTTAACAAATGAAAAAACAGAACTTGGAATTTCCGGCTTCTTCTACGCCATAGGGCATAACCCCAACACGGAATTTTTAGGCGGTCAATTGAAACTTGACGAACAGGGATTTATAGTGACGCAAGCGGATAGCACAAAAACCGGCATTCCGGGGGTTTTTGCAGCGGGCGATGTTCAAAACCCGCATCACAGGCAAGCCGTGATAGCCGCAGGTTCCGGCTGTTTGGCAGCACTTGAGTGCGAGGAATATTTATCTTAATGCGAATTAAATTTTATTCAACACCCTTTTCAATTCCTTGCTGGGTTCAAATACCGGTTTTTTTCCGGCTTCCACTTCTATCGGTTCCCCGGTGCGGGGGTTGCGGGCCTTGTAACCGTTTCTGTTGCGGATTTTAAAACGCCCAAAACCGCGAATTTCAATGTTGTTCCCTTCAATTAAAGAACGGGCAACAGAATCCAAAAAACATTCTACTATTTTTTTCGTTTCTACCTGCGGCAAACCCGTCCTAGACGAGATTTCACTCACCAGATCCCTTTTTGTGATATTGCATGTACCTTTCATATCAGCTCCGATTCACTTTATATTCTCCTTTCTCAATTTTACAATTCTATTGTATTCGCTTGCTGCTATTTTATTAAATGGGTCTATTTGCAAAATCGTATCTAAATAGCTTACGGATTGTGCCGTATCGCCGGTTTTTATGTAAGCGGAACTGAGCTGCTGCATCACGAGGATGTTGCGGGGCATTTTATCCAAAGCTATATTTAAATGTTTAATAGCCTCCTTGTGCTGGCCGTTTCCGTTTAATATTAGCCCAATGCGATAATTCGCATTTGGATGAAGAGAATCGTTTTCTACGGTTTTCAAATAAGCCTGAAGAGCGTTATGAGTTTTTTGCTTTACTTCCGAAGAGGAATTGCTTTCGTTTGCTACGCTCAAATAGAGGTCGCCCAAGTTGAACCATGTGTTATAATCATAAGGATTTATCTGCAAGGCTTTTTTGTAAAGAACCTCGGCGTTTGAATCGTGCTTTAGATAGAACTCCGCCATGCCAAGCCTTGCTATGTAACGCGGTTCATTTGGTTTTGCTTTTACCGCTCGTTCCAAATAAATTTTGGAATCCCTATAATCGCCTCTTTGCATTAAAAATCTGCCATACCAATAATCTGCGTTTGGTGAAGATTTTTTGCTTTTCATATATTTTAAGAATATAGGTTCGGCACCGGCACGTTTTGCTATATCCGGATGCTCTCCGATTACAGCGGCTTTTGCAGCCAGTAAATCCGTATCGTTGTTGCTCTTCATTTTTTCATCTAAAAATTCTATTGCACCGTCTGCGTTGCCGGAACGCAACATAGCAAAAGCCATATCTATGGCAACTTCGGTTTTAACAATATCTTGCGAAGCTTCTTTTTGCAAAACTAAAACGGCTTCTTGCGGTTTGCCGGCTTCCAATAGAATATGCCCCCATTCTATGCAAAGCCGTGGCTCTGCAAGGATGGTGCTTACAATTCTGGTTCCGTGTTTGTATGCCATTTTATAATTGTACTTGCTTGCATTTTGCCGCATCAACTGCAAATGTGCTTGTCCGTCAAAATCTTCGTCAAAGGGTTCTTTTGCGGTTTCTTCCGTGCTGGGTTGCGATTCCTCATAATCAGGGACTTCCGGGCTTGCAGGCAAATCAAAAACAATTGTGCCGGAATCTGCCGGGGTTTCAATTTGCGCCGGTTGTTCTTTCGGTTTTTCTATAGGCACCTTTCCATAACGCATATAAAGGTAAAAGGCAAGCCCGCTTAAAATGAGTAAAATTGTCAAAAAACATCCTACTCTCTTTATAAACTGCTTATCTTCCGGTGCAAGCCGCGAAAAAAATATACTTAATGGATTTGCCACAAACAAAATATAGTATATTTTCCGTAATGCCTCAACAAAAACCACAATTTATAGCAGGCCTAATAAGCCCGGAAGTTTTAGCGGAAACCGCAGCTATTGAGAAATGCGGAATTTTGGAAATTCGCTATGATTTGTTCAAAGACGTTACCGAATGGAACGAGCTTTCGCAAAAAGTTTCCGAGCTTAACCCAAAGGCTCTTCGCCTTGGCACAATTCGCCTTGAAAAGGATGGCGGAAAATGGGAAAATAACCGTGCCGGCGAGCGAAGCGAGTTGTTTGAGGGGATTTTGAATAACGGCAAAACTTTGGACTGGATAGACATGGAAAGAGAGGTGGATTTTTCCGGTCTCGAAAAACGCGTAAAAATAATATGCTCATGGCATCTGTTTGATAGGGTTCCGAATGAATGGGAATTGTGCGAATTTGCCGAGGAATGTTTGGAAGCAGGGGCTTGCGGGTGCAAGGTCGCTGCTATGGCGCACCTAAAAAATGATGTTCGGCCTTTATACGATTTTGCAAAAAAATACGGAGAAAAATTTGAATTATTTTCCGCTTTTGCGATGGGAGAACACGGGCAAGAAAGCCGCATTCGTTCTTTAAGAGAGGGTGCAAATTTGGCATATGCCTCAATAGGTGCAGCTTTGGCTCCTGGGCAGTTAAGCGTTGAAAATTTTTTTCTATATTTACCCCGTAAATGGATTTGAGAGAAAAAGCATCGTTGTTTCGGAGATTGGCGGAATATTCTATTCGCTTCAGGCTTGTAGGAATTTTAATTGCAGTTTTGCTTTGTACAATAGCTCTATTTAATATAGAAGGAGTTCTGGAGCGAATAAAACCGCTTTCGGAGCAGGTGGGAAAAGCTATGGCGGCTTTTGTAGTGTGCGATTTCCATACTATAACCGAAAATTACGGCATTGTTATTGCGATTCTGGCTTTGTTTGTGTTTAGGTGGATTTTTTTTGGTTTCAAGTGCGGTTTGCTTTGGTTTTTCTTTTTGCTTTTTAATTGTTTGCTTGTAATTGCCACCGGAGAGTTCACAGACATAGCTCAAATTCTTTCGGCGTGTATATTTATAATAGCTGTAACGTGTTTCTTTTTTATTCGCAGTTTGATTGTAAAACCCATATTGCCGCTTCTTCTTTTGGCTTATTCTTTTTCTGCATGGCTACTGTTTTTAGGGGTCTCGGATTTGGCATGGCTGGGGCTTGTTTCCGTGTTTTTCGCAGATGTTTTTCACCTGATTTTTGTAGTCGGTTACCAAATTCACAAAGATGCGAGAAATAGGAAAACCCTGCTCGGAGCAATAGTGAGCGGAGTTCGCAAAACGATTCCGGTCTCTTTGCTCACCATTTCCCTTTTAATTATAATGGACGTGATATTCTGCTTTATGAAGTTGCCCATGCTTGCTTCTGAAAATTTGTTGCATTCGATAGCGATATATATTTGCTATGCCTTTTGGATGCCATTCTTTACGGCCGCTGTGCTGTCATTTTGTCCTTTGGAAAACACATGCGAAAAAATGAAGAAAAAATCAAAATAATCCGCAGTTCATTAGCCTTGCAAAAAAATTCAAAAAAAATGCTCGCTCAGGGAAAAAGCATCGGTTTGGTACCGACTATGGGTGCTTTGCATAAGGGCCATGTTTCTCTGATAAAAAAATCGGTGAAAGACAATGACATAACCATAGTCAGCATTTTTGTTAATCCCGTGCAATTTGGGGCAAATGAGGATTTTGCAAAATACCCCCGCAGATTGCTTGCAGACGCTAAACTTTGCGGTGAAGCCGGAGCGAGCATTGTTTTTGCGCCGCAACCGAATGATATGTATCCTTTTCCTTTGCAAACATTTGTGCATAATCCTGCACTTGAAAGCCTCTATTGCGGAGCTTACCGCCCGGGGCATTTTGCCGGAGTTCTCAGCGTGGTGGCAAAACTTTTCAACATTGCCGCGCCGAGCAAGGCGTATTTTGGCGAAAAGGATTTTCAACAACTCCATCTGATTCGCAAAATGGCCTGTGATTTGAATTTTCCTGTAAAAATCATAGGGGCAAAAACAATAAGGGAAAAAAACGGACTTGCAATGTCCAGCCGCAATGAATATTTGAGCCTTGAAGAACGGGTTGCCGCCGGTTCTATTTACGCAGGATTTTTGGCTGCGAAAAAATTGCATGGGCAAGGCGTGGTTTCTGTTGCAAAGTTGAAGAGTGTTGTCAAAGAAATTATAGAGCGAGCAAGCGGAAAGGTTCAATATGTTGAAATTGTGAATAAGAATGATTTGATGCCTGTGAGAGCAAAAGTTTTAAAAAAAGCTGTTGTTTTGGTTGCCTGCCATTTTGGGAAAACCAGGTTAATAGACCACGTGGAGTTGTGAGCATACTCCTTTCCCCGGTTTGGCATCCTCTCCTCTGCCACCCGGGAGACCTCTAAAGCCGTAGTTGTCCGTGCCGCTGGCCCAGCTTGCCCAGGGCTTGGCTAAGCAATGGCCAGATACCAGGCCGATAAAATTTCTATATTAAACCAAAAGGCTAAAAAGAGGTGGAAATATGGACGCCCATCTACAAAAGCTTTACCAAGTCTGCGGGTAAACTTATTCCCGATATTCCCCACGAATGGCCAGATACCAGACCGATAAAATTTCTATATTAAAGGGCTAAAAAGAGGTGGAAATATGGCAACCGCAACAGCTATAATGACAAATGCTACGGCTATGAAAGGCCCGGAACTTGGTGAATGGGCAGAATATCCACCGTTGGTGAGAAGATTAAGCGGTGTTATTTCGGAAGAAGATATTAAAAAACTTTCTCTTAAAGATGAACGAATACGCTATATCCTTAAGGAAAACGCATGAATAATAAAATTTTCATTGATTCCGATATAATTCAAAAGAACACAACATACCGACAATAATAACAAGAAATACATACGATTATAGAATGAATGACGAAAATATGCTAATACAAACCTCAAAAAGGTTTATAAGAGAATATTATCATCTATTTTAATTTTCAATGTCGTTGCACAAATATTCATCTGAACCCCAATACCCCCGATTAAGAGGATTTAGGGGATTTCAGAATTTCGTGGTGCATTTTGTATATTAAAAATCTTTCGTATCGTAAAAATAATCAATTTGTTTCTGAATTTTATTGCCTTGAAGCAACTTGCGGCGTTCAAGCCGTTCCTGTGCTTCGAGTAATATCGTTTTGATTTTCGTTTCAAATTCATTTTTAGGTGGAAGGTGTGTCCAATATTCCGCAACTGCAATACCAGCTTTGTCCATTTCAAGAAGCTCTATCTTTTCTCGGCTCGCAGTAGCGCAGAGAATTAGCCCTATCGGAGCTTCTTCTCCCTCTTGACGTTCATGTCTGTCAAGCCATTTTAAGTACAGTTCCATTTGTCCTTTGTAAGCCGCCTTGAACACGCCGATTTTTAGTTCAACCGCTACAAGTCTTTTCAAAATTCTGTGATAGAACAGCAAATCAAGAATGATATCCTCACCGTCTATAATCATACGCTTTTGCCGCTCAACAAAAGTAAAACCTTGTCCAAATTCCAAAATGAATTTTTCTAGTTCTGCCAATACAGCTTTTTCCAAATCTGCTTCAAGAAAATTTTCTTTCAAACCTAAAATATCCAACAAATAAGGATCTTTGAACGTATTAAACGGAACGGAAGAAAGTTTCGATAATTGCGAATTAGCAATTTCTCGCCGTTCGTAGGCTTTGCGAGAGATTTGTTTGCGGAGTTCGCGAACGCCGAGCCGTCTGCTTACTGCATCTTTAGCGTAAAAAAGTTTCGCTTCAATTGTTGCCAATGGCAAAAGCTCAACGATATGAGACCAGCTTAATTGTGGCGACAGTGTCGCCACAATTTCATGATCGGTGAATTCTTCGGCAAAACGCAACATACGGCGTAGATTTGTTAATTCGAATGAGCTTCCATATTTTTTCTGTAATTGAAGCGACAGTGTCGCTACAATTTGTTTTCCATAAGCCGCCCTATACAGCACCCCTTTCCCCAACCTTATTCACCTCCCTCTGAATAAATTCAGGGCTTGGCTTCATACCCAAGGGTTCCAAACAGACAAATTCTTAAAATTTTTAAAATCGGCGGTATTTCTTGTGGCTACGGTTAATTTATGAATAATTGCGGTAGCAGCAATTTATTCCCATTCATTCCTCATAGAATTCAATTCCTGCTGCATTTTATGTGCATTTTCTTTTGAAAGAGAACCCGCAAATCTTTCTGAAAGTTTAAGGTTTGCAGAAACAGATTTGGGCTTCAATACCCGCAACATTCCAATATTTTCCAAATATTGCAATAAATCCGATGCAATATTATTTCTGATTTCAACTGTGGTTGTTGTCATAGCAGATAATATAGAAAAATGTCAGAACCCCGATGTCCCCGATTTTTAGGATTTAGGGGATTTTGCCATTTATCTTTTCAATTTCGGTTTTAGCAATATTTGCAACATTTTTAGCAAAATCAAAATAGATTTGAGCTTTCTCTACGCTTGGCAATATTTCACCATCCAGAAGAGCCACATCAGTAGGATAACGAGACTCTATGTATGTGTGGTTTTATCATTTGGCATAAATTTCAATACCGGTATTTTTAATTTCTCTGACAAAATCGCTTTCTCGCCTATCTAAGTATTCAAACTCTCCTCTTGAATAAACTATTATATCCATAGCAAAATCTTTGCGAATTTTACGGATAGATTTATTTATGGGCTGTTTTCTGTTAATTCTCTCATCAAAAGTTTTGGCAAATTCCTCTGTGTCTAAAATCACAACCAAATCTATGTCGCTGTCTTCTGTTGCCGTGCCGGTTGCATAAGAACCGAATAAAATAATTTTATAGACGTTCAAACCCATAAGGCTTTGAACTATTCTAGAAATTATATCTGCAGAGAGGGACATAAAGGCAATATAGAAAAATGTCAGAACCCCGATACGTGTCTGTTGCGCAACTAGGTTAAAAATTGTAGAGATATAAAAATATTTTGTTTTTTCTGGTATTTTAAATGTATATTTCAGCTATGCAAGGCCAAAAGACTTACCGCGAGAAGTTTTTCGTAAACTTCCATCTTTCGGAGCGTGTCCCTGAAGGCAATTTTTACCGCCGCCTCAAATCATCGCTAGACTTGGAATACCTTCGCGCATTGACAAAGGATTACTACGGCATCGAGGGCCAGAAAAGCATAGACCCCGTGGTATTCTTCAAGCTAATGCTTGTCGGCTATCTTGAGAACATCTGCTCAGACCGTAAAATCATAGAGCAGTGCTCTCTTCGCATGGATGTTCTTTATTTTCTGGGCTACGACATAGACGAGCCTCTTCCCTGGCACAGCACCCTGAGCCGCACCCGCAAATTATTTGGCGAGGAGGTGTTTCTAGATTTTTTCCGCGACATATTGAGGAAATGCGTAGAAAAAGGTCTTGTCAACGGGAAAACACAGGCAGTTGACAGCGCGTTCATCAAAGCGAATGCTTCGATGGATAGCTTGGCAGAAAGAGAGCTTGCGGAAAAGAGCAAAAAGTACTTTGACTCCGTCACGGAGAGCGAAGACTCGCCTAGCGAAGAAAAGAAGCCATCATCCAAAGGCGGCGGCGATGGCGACTACAACGACCGCCATGCCAGCAAGACCGATCCCGATGCCCGCCTGTCCTGCAAGCGGGGAAAAGCCATGGCTCTCAACCATCTGGGCATAATCAGCGTGGACTCCGAGAGCCACATAATCTGCGGAGCCACGGTTGACTATGCGGACAAGAGGGATTCCCAGACGGTTGAGAGCATAGTCGGCCAGACCATTGACAATCTTGGCGAGAACGGCATGGATGTCGAGGAAGTATTGGCGGACACGAATTACAGCAGCGGCGAGGCATACAAATATTTGGCGGGCAGGAACATAAAAGCTTGCATTCCCGTTTGCGGCAGCTACAAAGCGCGCAGGGATGGCTTTTCATATGACAAGGAAGAAGACTGCTACATATGCGGCAAAGGCGTCAAGCTTGCGTTCAAGGGCATAACCAGGCTGAAAGGCCGGGCAACCACGGGAAGGATGTACTGCTCAAACGCCGGCGACTGCCGCGGCTGCCCTTTGAAAGCGCAATGCTGCAAGAACAAAAATCACAAACGCATAGACCATTCCTCAGACAAGCCGTATTACGATGAGGCATACGAAAGAATGAGGACGTCCGGCGGCAGGCGCAAGATGTGTCTGCGCTCCGCGACCGTTGAACCCGTGCTGGGGACTTTGCTTAATTTTCGCCGGATGAAGAAAGTGTACACGATAGGGCAGGAGCAGGCACGCAAGCAGATTTTGATGGCTGCCGCTGCGTACAATTTGAAAAAATTGATGAACGCGATGCGTTTCAAAGACGTGAAATCTGCTGTGAATGCGGCGAAAGCCGCTTTGCTGGAGGGAATTTCAGCATTGGATAGATTTGGCCTGCTCAAATATAAAATTCCCGCCATGATATAAACGAATTTATCTAAAATGAAATATGCTTCCCATTAAACTCATCGGTTGCACAACAGACACCCATCGGGGTTCTGACAAATATTGCGCAACGACGTTGAAAATTAAAATAGATGATAATATTCTCTTATAAACCTTTTTGAGGTTTGTATTAGCATATTTTCGTCATTCATTCTATAATCGTATGTATTTCTTGTTATTATTGTCGGTATGTTGTGTTCTTTTGAATTATATCGGAATCAATGAAAAATTTATTATTCATGCGTTTTCCTTGAGGATATAGCGTATTCGTTCATCTTTAAGAGAAAGTTTTTTAATATCTTCTTCCGAAATAACACCACTTAATCTTCTCACCAACGGTGGATATTCTGCCCATTCATCAAGTTCTAGGCCTTTCATAGCCGTAGCATTTGTCATTATAGCTGTTGCGATTGCCATATTTCCACCTCTTTTTAGCC
>LIUH01000012.1:0-348 GCA_001462225.1 Fibrobacteria bacterium GUT31
CGGTAATTCTATCGGAAAAGCGGCGCTATGATTCCGGTTGCTGCATTCCGTAGACAAATGAAGCACANNTGTAGGATAAGCCATATCACGTGTCAGCCAATTCGATATATTTTTGCCAAAACCGCTCCCTACTTTTGAATTATCTCTGATTCTATCCGTTTCACTAAGGTTTTTTAGTCTTGTTTTTGCCCAATCTCCCATGGGAACCATAACGGCTTCCTGATTCATGGTGAATTGTTTTGTTTTATTAAACTGCAAAAGCCTTTCCCATGAGTCTCTGAAACGGTTGGGCCATTTGCCGGGGTAGCAATTTTTTTTGTGCCATATAAATTCCTCCGTCCATAGCCA
>LIUH01000012.1:608-17826 GCA_001462225.1 Fibrobacteria bacterium GUT31
AAAAACCATTCAACATATTTATCAGCGGGTATGCCTCCGTAAGTGTCTTTCCTTTGGTCCGCATAAGGGGGCGATGTTACTATAAGATCTACGCTATTTTCTTCTATATCTAATAGAATATCAGCGGCATCACCGCAAAAAATATCGGAGCTAACTTCCATAGGAACAGTCTATCATGGGTGGATAATTTGATCAAACCACTTTTTGGGTCATTTTGACACAGTTTTTGGGGGATAAATTCGGGGCAGCATGTCACTTAACGCTTAGAGCGTAAACTCCTGTAAACATTTTCTGCAGAGCGCGATGAAACTTTCCGCGCTTCCGCCTATATCAACCTGTTCGGCGCTGGTGTCGTTTGTTTTGTAGGAAAAAGCCGCTTCGTAAGAACCGCATTTGGAACACACGGCGTTAAGAAAAATAATCTCGTCAACTAACGGTATCATTTCCTGGGTTGCTTTCCATTCCTTTTGATGTCTGTCGCCGTTTAACGCCGATATAAAAACTCTTTTTCCGTTATTTGCCCATTCCAGACTGGGATGTAAACTTTTAAAAAACTGTCCTTCGTCTATGCAGATAACGTCGTATTTGTCAAAAGGGATTTTTTTTAAATCGTCAACATTGTAATTGTCGCATATCCCTGATTCTCTTTTTGAATGGGTAAAAAATTCTCTTGTGTCTGTCTGGGGTCTTACAATACAACAGGGTATTTTTGCTATTGTCGCCTTTTCTATTTCGCTTAATAAAATGGAACTTTTGCCCGAAAACATCGGGCCCAACAGTAATGTTACTTTGCCGACTTTCATACAAGTAATATAGTATCCTGCCTTTGTTTTGGTCAATCATACGCCGCAATTCCGCCCTTGACCCTGCCGTTCTAATATGGTACAGACACACTATGCGCGTCCGTATCAATCCGCGCCGTTTTTCCGGCATCGTGCGAATTCCGGCATCCAAATCACACACCATAAGGCAATTGCTCATTGCCTCTCTCGCGGACGGAGTTTCTGAAATTAAATATCCCCTCGATTCCCTTGACGCCCGTTCCTGTGTTACGGTGTGCAGAGCTTTTGGCGCGCAAATAACGGAATACCGCGCCGCCGATTTAGAGTGTCCCAATCCGCCGGATGAAAAAGGAGAAAAACTAATCAAGTGGGAAGTCAGGGGTAACGCCGCTTTCAAAAAAGGTGACAGTCACCTTTTTAACCCGATAGATGTGGGCAATTCGGGTACGACACTTTATCTGGCTCTGGCCGCCGCCGGCCTTCAGCCGAAACCGGTAATGTTTACAGGCGACGAGCAGATACAAAAACGCAGCGCCGCCCCGCTTTTAAAAGCGCTTGCCGGCCTCGGCGTTCAATGCGAAAGCAACGACGGCTGCGCTCCGATAACGGTAAAGGGCCCTTGGGCAGGCGGCAAGGTCAGCCTGTCGTGCCCCACCAGCCAGTATTTGTCGGCGCTGCTTCTCGCGGCTCCGCTTGCGCCGTCCGGCGCCGTAACTGAAATCGAAGTTCCTTTACTTAACGAAAGGCCGTATGTGGAGATGACCCTTTCCTATTTAACGGCGCAAAAGATTCCCTTTGAAACGGCGTCGCTTCCATCGGGGAAGCGAGATTATTCCCGTTTTATGATTCCCGGCGGTTCTTCATGGAAGGCTTTTTCCCGTTCCGTGCCGGGCGACTTTTCCTCGGCCGCCTTTCCTGCCGCCGCCGCCGCGATTACAAAAGGCCCTGTAACTCTCCTCGGTCTTGACCCGGAGGATACACAGGGCGACAAGTTCTTCCTTGAGATGCTTAAATCCATGGGCTGCGAAGTCAGGTGGGACGAAAACGGCGGCGGACATGGGGTTCCAACGGTGACTATTTCACGCAGCGGCCCCTTAAACGGCGGAACTTTCGATCTGAACGAAACGCCGGACCTGCTCCCGGCGGCGGCGGTAACAGCGGCGTATGCCCGTAGGGACACGGCCCTTGTAAATGTGGCGCATGCCCGTATAAAGGAGACGGACCGTATCGCGGTAATGGCAAGAGAACTTGCCAAACTGGGAGTCAGATGTACGGAGAAGCCGGACGGCCTTGTTATCCACGGAAATGAAGCTCTGTCCCCAATCGGGGAAAATCCCGTAATTGACGGCTGCGGTGACCACCGGATTGTCATGGCTTTTGCCGCCGCCGCTCTTGGCAGCCCAATCCCCATTGAAATAACAAGCGCGGAAAGCGCCGCTGTAACATACCCCGGTTTTTTGGCCACTTTGGGCGCGGAAAAATAAAGAGGTTAAATATTAAGTCTATTCAAGAAAATCAAAGTAAAGCTTCTGCGGAGCAACGTGTAAAAAACAAGACAGCATCAGAAACTGTAGCGCAGATTTTATATCCTGATGAAAAATTTACCTCATTGACAAGGATGAGGTAAGGCGCAGAATAAAACAAACCTTAGACCGTCATCCTGAATATACCGGGAAAATAGTCATTTCATTGAATGGAGATAGAACTTACTTCTGGGATACAAGGGATTTTAGATAAAAAATCCCTGCCATAAGGCAGGGTTGGCTCCCCGGGACGTAACTTAATACTAACCCCAAGTACTTTAAATATCGCATATTTGGAGAGAAAGTCAAGCGTTTTTTGCTGGAAAATGCTGAAATTCCAGATATTTCCGGGTGTGCGCCTGCCCCGGGTTATCTCACAAGTTTTTAATGATCAAAAATGTTCATTATGTCAAAAAAAACTTGACGGCTGTACTTTATGGGGGTATCATGTTTTAGGCGGTTTACCCAAAACCCTATGGGGTGTACCGTCAATAATCTGTTTTTGGAGGAGTTTTTATGAAGAAAATGTGGTTATTTATGTTAGTAGGGGTATTGTTCTTTGCAGGGGGGGGGGTAGCGTTTTCTCAAGGTACTCCTGTTGTTGGTGAATGGGAAGCCTATACAGATGTTAATGACGGGGGTGATTCAACCATAACAATGACGCAAGTCACAGAGGATGGCCAGCCTGCCTATCGTCTTACAGGAAATGTTACTACCAAATTCCAATATGGTTTTACGGGTTGGCAGATTACGCCGAATGCGGCTACATTGGCGGTTATCAAGACTATGAAAGCCACAAGTACGCTTACATTCAAAGTTAAGGGAGACGGTAAGCGTTATACGGTAAAATTTCGTTCCAACAGGGTAAAGGATTATGCGTATCATGAATTTCATTTTAATACCACAGCCGGGCAGACACAGACTATTACAGTCCAGTTTCGCCAATTTATGCAGCCAAGTTGGGGATCAAGCGTGGGCTCCTTGAATGCGGCAACTATTGATGATATGTGTTTTCAAACCCATGAAGCATGGAGGAAGCCGGGACAAGCTGTACCGTACGACATAACGGTCTGGGACTTAAGGATTAATCCGTAACGGGGGTGTCAGTCACCCTTTTTAGCCCTTGGGCTCGTGCGGCTCAGGGGCTGTATTGCTGTATTAAAGATAAAAAATATAACATAGAGGGTGCCTAAAAAATGATTAGTGATTTTTTTAATTTCAAAAAAATAATTGTATTTGTCGTTATTGTTGTTGTCTTGTCGCTCTTTTTTCTTGTTGCCGGAAGGCAGGAATCGGATTTCTCTTTTAAATACGCCGGTTTTGATTTAAGCGGAGCAAGTACCGGAAGATCAAATATTTATTCCAGATATATGGAGCGTTATGCGAATATTCCGGCGGGACGGCAGGATATTCCTATTGATATTTTTGCGTGGACTTCAGCCGAAGGCGTTTCCACGCTTGAGAATTTTCAAAACACGGAACGAGCTTTACGGACCGAAGAGGCAAGCTACGTTGAATACAGGGTGAATATCGAAAACGCCGGTCTTTATAACATATATTTGGAGTATTTTCCTCTGCCGTCGCGCGGTATAGCTGTAGAACGCACTTTGTATATTAACGGGGAGATTCCCTTTCTTGGCGCCGACAGACTTCAGTTCCAGCGCGTCTGGGGCGATGGCGGAAACAACCGCTTTGATAATCAGGGCAACGAAATTCGCGCCGCACAGGTGGAACTTCCGCGCTGGGAAAGCGCGTGGTTCAAGGATTCCCTTGGTTATATAACCGATCCGTATGCTTTCTACCTTAAACAAGGGGAAAATGTCATCATGCTTGTGGGCGTAAACGAGCCGATGGCTATTCGCGCCCTTTCTTTGAAAACCCCTGTCCATACGAAAACTTACCGTGATTTTATCGCGGGAGTGGATCGGGGACGGTACACAAACAGCCGCAGTAATTTTTTATTGAAGGTACAAGGTGAAAGAGCCGCGCGCCGTTCCGATCCTTCGTTGTATCCGGTTTATGATCGTTCTTCGGGCGCGACTGAACCTGCCAGTGTGGCAAGAATACGCCTTAATATGATTGGCGGCGAAAGGTGGAGCGTAGCAGGGCAGTGGATAGAATGGGAATTCGACGTGCCCGAAAACGGGATGTACCGTATCACTATCAAGGGCCGGCAGAATTACAACCGCGGATATGTATCAAACCGTACTGTTTATGTAAACGGTGAACTTTTTTGCAAAGAACTTTCCGCCGTGCCTTTTCCCTACACTAACAAGTGGAAGCATGTTACGTTAGACGACGGGCGGGGAGACATGATCCTTCCGTTGGAAAGAGGCACTAATACAATCCGGCTTCAGGCGACTCTTGGCGGCATGGGTGAAATGCTTAACGTAATGGAAGAAAGCGTGTTCCGCCTGAACGCGATTTACCGCAAGATTCTTGTATTGACAGGGCCGGAACCGGATGTATACCGTGATTATCGCGTTGATGTTGTCTATCCCGAAATAATCGAAGCGATGGAGCTGGAAAGCAAAATACTTTACAAACTTGTTGACGACTTAACCCGTTATTCCGGCGAGCGCAGCGCGCAGGCCGCGGCAACGTTGACACTTGCGCGGCAGCTTGAACTTTTTATCAGGCGGCCGGACAAGATACCCAGAACTCTTGTCAATTTTAAGGGCAATATCAGCTCCCTTGGCGACAGCCTGAAGGCTCTTTCATCGTCCCAGCTTGATATAGATTACATTTATATAAGTTCCGAAGATGCGCAATTGCCGCCTATAAAAGAAAATTTCTTTGTTGCCGCTTCTCACGAGATACGCTCTTTCTTTACATCGTTCTTTGTTGATTACAACAATATCGGAGATGCTTACGGTAAAGACGGCGATGTCATTGAAATATGGATGCTTGCCGGGCGCGATCAAAGTACAATTCTGAAAGCGATGATAGACGATACGTTTACTCCATTTTCAGGGATCAGGGTAAACGTAAAACTTGTAGGTGCGGACGCGGTCCTGCCTGCGGTTGTAGCAGGTACGGGGCCCGATGTAGTGCTTACCGCGCCGCAGGGCGATGTTATTAACTACGCTATCCGCAGGGCAGTTGTGGACGTTTCCAAATTCCCGGGTTACGAAGACGTAATAAAGGAATTAAATCCCAGTGTGATTACTCCGTTTACGTACGGCGGCGGAGTGTGGGGTCTTCCTGAGACGCAGTACTACCATGTAATGTACTACAGAAAAGATATTTTTGAAGAACTTGGTCTGGAACTGCCCGATACATGGGACGACTTTATCAATATTCTGCCGGTTATACAGAAAAATAATATGAACGTGGGTATTCCCTCCGTCGCTAATGCCGCCGCGCCGGATTTTTCAAACTTTCTTGCGCATCTGTTCCAGCGCGGAGGCAGGCTTTACAATGAAGAAGGCTCGCGCACCCTTCTGGATACTGAAATTGCCATCGAAGCTTTTGATGTATACACGAAATTCTACACGCATTATAAAGCCCCTGTTGTTTACGATTTTGTAAACCGCTTCCGTACGGGTGAAATTCCGCTGGCCTTTGCCGATTATACATGGTTTAACACTTTGGAAGTTTTCGCGCCGGAAATTCGGGGGCTTTGGGGTTTTGCCAGAATGCCCGGTCTGCCGAAGAGCGACGGCACTGTAGACCGTTCCGTGTCGACGGGAACTCTCGCTTCTATGATTATTTCCAGTACGAAGAGACCGGAACTTGCATGGGAATTTGTAAAATGGTGGATCAGCTCGGGTACCCAGTTAAGGTTCGGGCGGGAACTTGAAAGCATTATGGGCGCTGCGGCGCGCTATCCCACGGCAAATTACGAGGCTTTTAAGCAGCTTGCCTGGGGCTCCGAACAAATGGCCGTTCTAGACGAACAGCGTTCATGGACTGTAGGTACGCCGGAAGTGCCTGGCGGTTATTTTGTCAGCCGTCATATCACTAACGCGGTGCGCCGCATATTGAACGAAGGCCAGGATACGCGGGAAACTCTGCTCGATTATACCATCACTATCAATGATGAGTTGACTAAAAAACGAAAAGAATTTGGTCTGGAATAGGGGGAAGAATGAGTCTTGCAAGGTATTTGGAAAAAAGAAAAATCATCAACGAAAAACGGGCATTTGAAATTTACAAGCACCGTGTTTGTTATCTTTTTCTGGCGCCCTACGCAATTGTTTTTATTCTTTTCTTTGTAGCTCCGCTGGTTATATCTGTTTTCTACAGTTTTACATATTTCAATGTCCTTGAACCCCCCAGGTTCATCGGCCTTCGCAACTATATCAACCTCCTGTTAGGCGACGATGTATTTTTAATTGCGGTAAAAAACACGTTTATAATAGCGGTGATTACAGGGCCGGTTGGTTTTATAATGGCGTTTTTATTTGCATGGTTTATCAACGAACTGCCGCGTTATATACGCGCCTTTGTTACTTTGGTTTTTTACGCGCCTTCGATTGCCGGCAGCGCTTACATGATTTGGGGACTTCTTTTTAACGGCGACGCTTACGGCTACATAAACGGTTTTTTGATAAACAATGGAATATTGGATTCGCCTGTACTTTGGCTGACCGATCCCAAATTCATGATGCCTGTAATACTGGTGGTTGTTTTGTGGATGAGTTTGGGCGCCGCCTTCCTCGCCTTTATCGCCGGACTTTCCACCATTGACCCGACTCTTTATGAGGCCGGTGTTGTAGACGGTATTTCTAACCGCTGGCAGGAACTCTGGTACATTACTCTTCCCAACATGAAGGGTATGTTGATGTTCGGGGCGGTTATGGCGATTACACAGGCTTTCGGCGTAGCGGAAGTAACTATCGTATTGGCAGGACAACCAAGTACGGATTATGCCGTACATACTGTTGTAAATCATCTGATTGACTATGGTTCGATACGTTTTGAAATGGGTTATGCCTGCGCCATAGCGACAATACTGTTTTTTATCATGATTGTGTGCTATTTCGTTACCCAGAAAATGCTGCGGCGAATAGGAACTTAAGAGGTTAATATGAAGGTGAAGAAACAAAAAAAACTGATAGGCGGCAAAAGACTTAACCGTTCTTACGGCGGCGACGCGTTTATTTTTACGCTGCTCACTGTCTTTGGGATATTTTTCGCGTTTCCGCTTGTCTTTAACATTAATCACGCGTTCAAGCCAATGAACGAAATCTTCCTTTTTCCGCCAAATATTTTTGTGCGTAATCCTACATTTAACAATTTTCAAGATCTTTTTATAATGATGAGCAAGTCTTGGGTTACATTTTCACGCTATATTTTCAATACGGTGTTCATTACTGTGGCTGGAACTGTTGGACTTATAGTTATCGCTTCGATGGGAGCGTTTGTTGTTTCAAAATACAAATTTCCCGGTTCAAAAATATTTTTTCAGGGTGTAATCATAACCCTTATGTTTTCCGGCGCCGTAACGCAAATACCCCTTTACCTCGTTATGGCAAGGTTTGGGTGGATTGATACTTACCTTTCGGTTATTTTTCCGGCCTTTGCCATGCCCATGGGTTTCTTCCTTTTAAGACAGTTTATTGACACCATACCGGATACGCTTCTTGAAGCAGCGACGATAGACGGCGCGAAAGAATTCGGTATTTTTATATGGATAATCCTGCCGCTGATTAAACCGGCGTGGCTTACAGTAATGATCTTCTCAGTGCAGAATCTCTGGAATGCGAGGGCTTCTACCTTTATTTATTCGGAACAGCTCAAGACCCTGCCTTTCGCGCTTTCGCAGATTGTTGTCACAGGCGTCGCCCGGCAAGGTGTGGGAGCGGCGGTAGGGCTTTTTGTTATGATTGTTCCTCTGGTGATGTTTATGCTGGCTCAGAGTAACGTACTTCAGACAATGGCCAATTCGGGGATAAAAGAATGAAAAAAATTAGTTTGCTTTTACTGGTATGTATTTTGCCGCTTCTCCATGTTTTTTCGGAGCCGACTAAATATACGTACAATTACGATTTCTGGAGCGAGCAGGTTGTGTCTCCCGATGCTTACCGCCCGAGCGCCTATATCCTTGGCACGTCTCTTGGCGTAGGCAATTTCCGCGAGCCGCAGGGGCTTTTTGTCAGAGGAAACCGCGTATATATCTGCGATTCCGGCAATAACCGGATACTGAAGCTCGAAGTAAATGAAGAGGGAGAGCATAATCTTGTTTCGGTAGTTTCTTCTGTAATAATTGACGGTGATGAGTCGCCTTTTAATTATCCCATGGATATTTTTGAGAACAGGGACGGTTGTTTGTACATTACCGATACCAATAACCATCGGGTGCTTAAACTGGACGAGGACTGGAATTTTGTTTATTCCATAACAAAACCGGATGATGAAAGTTTTGAAGAAAATATGGAATTTTTGCCTGTCAAACTGGTGGTTGATTTTGCAGGACGTATATTTGTGCAGGCCAGAAATGTTAACAAGGGACTGATGGAATTCGACAACCGCGGGGAATTTGTCGGCTATATGGGAGCGAACAAGGTAAAGTTTAACTTCATAGATTATATATGGAAAAGTATTTCTACCCAGGCGCAAAGAGAACGCATGGATCTTTTCATTCCTATTGAGTACAGCAATGTCGCCCTTGATAACGACGGCTTTGTCTATGTATCCAACTCAAGCGGACAGGCGGATCCGGTCAGGCGGCTGAACGCGATGGGTCAGGATATACTTATCCGTAACGGTTATGAAAAACCTATAGGAGATCTGGCTTACGGCAATGCCGGGGGCATATTGGGGCGTTCAAGGTTTATAGATGTGACCGCGTTCGAAAACGATTCCTATGCCTGTTTTGACAGAACGCGCGGACGAATATTCATGTACGATTTTCAGGGCAATCTGCTGTACGCCTTTGGAAGCGTAGGCAACAAGGAAGGTTACTTTTTGCAGCCTGTGGCGCTGGAGAAAATGGGCTATGCCCTGTACGCGCTGGATTCCAGAGCTTCAGCCCTTACCCGCTTTGATTTGACCGGTTACGGACAGATGATAAATACCGCCCTGAATGAATACAAGGCAGGCCGCTATGAATCTTCGGCGGAAATATGGGAACAGGTGCTCAAGATGAACGGGAATTACGATCTTGCCTATATAGGTATTGGCAGGGCGGCGCTTCGGCAGGGCGATTATCAAAAAGCGATGAAGTACTATAAGCTTAAACATTTCCGTGTAGGTTATGGCAAGGCTTTTCAGTTGTACCGCAAGCAGTGGATGGAAGAAAACCTATGGAAGATACTTTTAATTTTGGGAATTTTGATAATTGTACCAGCCCTTATAAAATATTCCATTAAAATTGGCAAGGAGATCAGGGAAGCATGATATATTTCACTGATAAAGCATGGTGGCAGCACTTGAGAGACACTCTAAAATATTCATTGTACGTGTGTACCCATCCTCTTGATGGTTTTTGGGATCTGGTACATGAAAAACGCGGTTCCATAGCCGCGGCAAATATTATTGTCTTTGTAGCGGTTGTCGTGGAAATACTGCGCCTTACATTAACGAATTTTCTGTTTATTTCAATTAACATGGAATTTTTTAACGCGATTATTGTAGTAATGCGGATTATACTTCCAATTTTCCTGTGGACTGTGGCAAACTGGGGCCTTACAACTCTTATGGACGGCAAGGGAAAAATGGTAGACATTTATATGGCGATTGCCTATGCTCTGACTCCTTATGTGATCATTAACGCTGTCATGATTGTACTAAGCCGGGTAATTACATTCGAGGAAGGTGCGATTTATTGGGTGCTTGCCGGCTTCGCGGTACTGTGGACAGGAATGTTGATCCTTGCCGGCATGATGATGATCCACGATTACAGCCTTACAAAAACAATTCTTTCCAGTCTGCTTACCATTGTTGGAATGGGAGTTATAGTGTTTGTATTTGTGGTGTTTTTCAGCCTTGTCAGTGACGCGGTCGCGTATTTTATATCGCTGTATAAAGAAATACTATTCCGGGTGATTTAGGGGGAACAGTGAAAAAGGCAATTTGGCTGTTTTTGGTTTTATGCGTATTGTTTACTCTTGTCGCCTGCAGCAAACAACAGGTAAGAATTATACCTGTTGTTGCCTATGAGAAGGGCGAAGATACAGAAGATATTGTATTGGAAAATAATTTTCTTGAGCTCCGTTTTCTGACGGAAACCGCGGAGATAATTCTAAGAGATAAAATCCGCGGCACGCAGTGGCGTTCTACCCCGCTTGGCGTGGCTGCGGATAAGATGGCGAATGTAGTTACCATGGATCTGATGAAGTCCCAGTTTTCGCTGCAGTATTCCGATGTTTCCGGAGTTGGCGAAACTTTCTCAAGTTCGCAAAGTATTGAAAGGGGCGCTTATGAGTACGCGCTTGTTAACGGGGGCATTGAGGTTAATTACACAATAGGTAACGTTGCGCGCACTTTTTTGATCCCGCCGGCCGCGCCGGAAAAAAGAATGTTGTCTTTTTTGGAAAAGATGGAAACAGACGGCCGGCGCAGAGTCGAAGCCAACTACCGTTTATATGATATTAACAACCTGCGCGCCAACGACGACAGAAGCGCCTTGCTTGCCCAGTATCCCGATCTTGCAAACGAAAAAATCTATGTACTGCGGGAAGGCACCCAGGAGTTTATGAGAGAACAACTGGAGGAAATTTTTGCCTCTATTGATTACTCCCGTGAAGATTATTATGAAGACATCTCCCGCTATGCTGCTGCCGCAGGCGCGGAAAGACCGGCTTTTACGGTAACCCTTCGTTACACGCTTGACGGAAAATCGCTTTTGGTCAGCGTGCCCTTTGACAAGATAGCGTACAGGGCTCTTTATCCCGCAATTCGCCTTGATCTTTTACCATTTATGGGCGCCGGCGGCTTGGAAGACGAAGGTTACCTTTTGGTTCCTGACGGCAGCGGAGCGCTGATTAACTTTAACAACGGCAAATTTAACCAGATTGCTTCCAATAACCCCGTGTACGGCTGGGATGAAGCAATGCCCCGCGCCGCGGTGGTAATTGACAACAGGGCGCCGTATCCGGTTTTTGGCATACAGAAAAACGGCGCCGCTTTGTTAGGTATCATTGAAGAGGGCGCCTCGTACGCAAATATACAGGCGGATGTATCAGGGCGGAACTGTTCATATAACTATGTATATGCGTACTTCGATATAATCCACGGGGCAGTAATGGATATTTCCGGCCGGTCCGACCGCGCTGTGTACCTCTTTGAATCGGGCCTGCCTCAGGATGAGAAAATCACCGTACGCTACACCCTCTGCGACAATGACGGTTATGTCGGCATGGCAAAGGAATACCGCTCGTGGCTCTTGAAAAAATATCCACGGCTTGCGAACAGACCCGCTATAAAAAGCGTGCCCGTTGCCGTGGAAATAGTGGGTGCGGTAAATAAAACGCAGCACCGTCTCGGCATCCCTTTTGACCTGCCGCTCAAGCTTACTTCCTACAGTGACGCTGAAAAAATGATTCAGGATTTTGCCAAATTCGGGTGGAAAAATGTGCAGGTAAAATTTACCGGCTGGTTTAACCGCAGTTATGAGCATACAGTCCCCAGTAAGATCAGCTTAATAGGAGATCTTGGCAGCAGGAAAAATTTTAAAGACCTTGTTTCCGCCGCCGCCCAGAATGGTTATGACCTCTATCCTGAAGCGGACTTTATGTTCATGAGAGACTTAACTCCCTTTGGCGGGTTTAGCCTGTACCGTGACGTGTCAAGGTATGTTAGCCGCAACAGGGTAGAAAAATATCCCTACAGCTTTGTCTGGTTTGGCGAGCGTATCCGGTGGGGCAAACTTAGTTACCTTGCCCGTCCCGCCAGTTCAATGAACATTATTGATAAATTTATGCAGAATGCGTCTTCGCTGGGATTACAGAACATTGCGTTCAGAAACATGGGCTCAAGGCTTGGCGGAGATTACAATGAAAAGAGAAGGGTAAGCCGCGAAGCCTCTATGAAAATGCGGCAGGATAAATTCGCGCAGCTTTCGGATTCCGGAGCAAAAGTTATGGTGAGTACGGGATTTTCATATTCCGTGCCATGGGCTGATTTCATTATTGATATGGCTGTTGATTATCAGGGATACAGCATAACGGACGAGTCGGTTCCCTTTTATCAAATCGCCCTGTCCGGTCTTGTTCCGTATACCAGCCGCGCTATAAATCTTGCGGAAGATTACACAAAAAATCTGCTTAAAACAATTGAAAGCGGAGCAGGGCTTTATTTTAGCTTTATGGCGGAAGAAACCGTAGAGCTTCAGGAAACAAAGTTCAGGCAGTTTTACGCAAACGAATACAACAAATGGGTTGGCGACGCGGACGCGCTGTACAGGCGTTTTTCGGCCGATTTTGCGGGTCTGTACGGTCAGGCTATAACGGATCATGAAATACTGTCGCCGGGAGTAACTGTAACTGTATACGAAGACGGAACCAGAGTAGTGGTGAACAGAAGCGACAATCCATGGAACTACGACAGGGGAGGCCGTAGTATTATTATAGGAGCAGACAGTTATATTGTGCAAAGGCAGGGGGAATAATGTATTTTATTAAAAAAGACAACAAGATTTCACTGACAATTGAAGGCAGGAATGCTGTTGCCGGATATTTATTTTTGCTTCCTTTCCTTATCGGGTTTTTATCCTTTATGCTTCTTCCCATTGTTGAATCTCTTCGTATGGTGTTCAGCAGGGTCAGAATCGACATTATAAAAAACGGTTTTGACATGGAATTTATCGGTCTTGAAAATCTCGTACGGGTATTCATGATAGACCCGGAATTTAACCGTATGCTGACCGAAGAAATCTGGCGTATGGTGCTGATTGTTCCGGCGATTATTATTTTCAGCCTTTTTGTCGCGCTAATCCTCAATCAGGAATTCAAAGCCAGGGGTTTTGTAAGGGCGGTTTTCTTTCTGCCTGTGATTCTTTCCTCCGGTATAATGATCGGGCTTGAGACAAATAACTCTCTGTTAAACAGCATGGCCGAGATAATCAGAGAGGGAAATCTGTTAAAGGCGTCAATTACCAAAGTGCTGGAAGATATACTTGTTTCCGAAGGAGCGGCAAGCGATTTTATGGCGTATATCTTCGTCATTGTAAACCAGATATATGACATTGCAATGGCGTCGGGTATCCAGATAATCATCTTCCTGTCCGCCCTGCAGACGATTCCACCCAGTATGTTCGAAGCTGCCGAAATAGAGGGTGCGACAGGCTGGGAATGTTTCTGGAAAATAACCTTCCCAATGGTCAGCCCTCTGATACTTGTCAATGTAGTATATAGCGTGGTAGACTATTTTATCAGGACGGATAACCTGATAATGGCAAAAATAAATACTGCGATGATAATGCGTTTGGAATTTGGTTTTTCCACCGCTATGGCTTGGGTATATTTTCTGGCTGTAATGATTATTATTGGGGCTTCTGTCGGCCTGATTTCCAAGAAGGTGTATTACTATGAGTAATGATAAAAAAACAAAAGAATGGGGAAATATATCCGGCAGCTACTACGTTAAAAAGAATATATGGGATATTACCTTTAAAATCTGCCGTGGGATTCTTCTGTTTGGACTTTGTTTTCTTATTTTACAGCCGTTATTGGATAAGCTCTCTATCAGTTTTATGTCGTGGGAAGACCTGTACGACGGCACTGTGATAAGCATTCCCCGTAATTTTACGCTGGCAAATTATTCCCAGGTAAGTTCCCTTATGAATTACTGGGCGTCGCTTTTCCAGACATTGTTGATTGTACTTGGCAGTTCGGTACTCCAGATTGCGGCATGTACTCTTGCGGGTTACGGTTTTGCCCGTTTCAAATTTCCGCTTAAAAATTTCTGGTTTCTTTGCGTTATGCTGATTATTATCGTTCCGCCCCAAACCATAATGTCTTCGCTTTATCTTAATTTTCGCTTCTTTGATGTGTTTGGTATCGTACGGCTGATAACCGGTAAACCAGTCAATTTGCTGAATAATGTTTTAGGGCTGTTTTTACTTTCAATGACAGGCATGGGTTTAAAAAGCGGATTGTATATTTTCATGCTCAGGCAGTATTTCCGGGGTATGCCCAAAGAGCTGGAAGAAGCGGCATGGGTGGACGGCTGCGGCAGGTTTAAAACTTTTATACAGATTATGCTTCCCGACGCGATGCCGATGCTTACTTCGTGTTTTCTGTTTTCGTTTGTATGGCAGTGGACAGATTCTTTTTATTCGACGTTGTTTTTGTCCAGTTACAGAATGTTATCAAAAGGTCTTGGCGGTTTGGCCGAACGGTATGCTCAGTGGTATGCGCAGGTGTACGTTGCCAGTGGGACAGGTGGTGTCAGCAATTTTGCTCCCGTAGCCCAAACACAAATGATGCTTGCGACAGGCATGCTGATGTGTCTTATTCCGCTGATATTGCTGTATCTTGTAGCGCAAAAGGCCTTTGTTGAATCCCTCAGTCAGACGGGGATTAAAATGTAGGTTTCAACGCGGTAACGGTTTGACCTTCAGAAGGTAGTCAGGCCGTCCGCTTGAGATAAAAATTTATTTTTTGGAGGAATGATATGTTTAAAAGAACAAGACAAGTTGCAATAGTCTTGTGCGTACTGATGCTTGCGGCAGGGATGCTTTTATTGGCCGGATGTAAAAAAGGTCCTTCGCTTAAAGGCACCGAGATTATAATCGGTAACTGGTGGGCCGATTATGATGTAACAACCGTTGTTCCGGGGAACGAGAACGATGAAAAACTTCTTGAGTGGCGTACCAAAATTCAGAAAGATAACGGCTTCACCATGAAAGAGAAAAACATTGCCAGCTGGAGCGAAATGCCGCAGGTTGCGGCTATTTCCATCATGGCCGGAGACCCTGAAGCGACTGTATTTGTATTGCAGCCTGACTGGGCAATGGCGTTGATAACTCAGGGCCTGGCCTACCCGGTAAACGAGAGTAAAGCTGTTGATTTGAAAAACCCGCAGCCTGTAGAAAGAGGCAAGCTGCCTCCCGAATGGAACCAAAATACAATTAATGCTTTTAACTTCGGCGGCAAGGTCTATTCTTTCTCGGTCGGTGTAAACTTAACCAATGCCCAGGTTATATTTTTCAACAAGCGGCTTTTCAGAGAAGCGGGTCTTGATCCCAATCTTCCCTACGATATGCAGAGAGACGGAACCTGGACATGGGAAGCCTATCTTGACATTTGCAAAAGGCTCACACGCGACGTAAACAACGACGGTATCATGGATACTTACGCGCTGCCCAGAGACCTTTCTACGGAAATCCTGGACGCTATCATTTCCAGTAACGGCGCCACCTATATAGACAAGGATTCTTCAGGAAGGTTTGTTAATGCTACAAACAGGCCCGAATTCCTTGAAGCTCTGCAGTTTGCTATCAGGTTGAATACCGAAGGCGTCATGAAACCGAGGCCGGAAGGCACCAACTGGGACTGGTTCAAATCTGAATTCGCCGACGGAAATGTCGCTATGCGCATCGATGAATCGTATGTTTGGGGCGAGCTTGGAAATATGAGGGACGACTGGGGCGTAGTGCTTTTCCCCAAAGGGCCGAGATCCTCCAATTATCGCGTATTTACACGCGAGAACGTGCTTGTTGTACCCGCTACATTCAGCGCGGAACAGGTAGATCAGATTATGTACGCTCTGGCGCTCTGGTACACTCCTGTTAACGACGACTGGAAGTCCGGTTGGTATAACACTTTCCGTGACGCTCGCGCTGTCGATGAAACACTTGAGCTGATCCACAATACGAACCTCCACATGATGAAAAATCACGTCTTTATTCCTGGTTTGCAGCGTGGTAATATTGCTTGGGAAATGTGGTATCATGAAGGCGATCCAGCGCAGCTAGTTGAAAGAGTTTCTTCAAACTGGAACAACCTGGTTAACGAAGTTAACACCTCTCTGTTCTAGTTCATTATTTCCCCGGCGGCCGGTGCTGCCGGGGATTTTTTATCTATCTTAAATACATGGAGAAAATATGAGCGGTCTTATTGTGAACGGCAGCAGTTTGCCGAATATCCCTTGGGAGGACAGACCGTCCTCAAGCGATCCTAAAAAAGAGATAATGTGGCGTTATTCGAAAAACCCCATCATACCAAGGGATTTAACCCTTTGTTCGAACAGTATTTTTAACAGCGCCGTTGTTCCTTTCAAGGGCGAGTATGCGGGTGTTTTCCGCTGTGATGATACGGCGCGGCACATGGATATTCACGCGGGGCGCAGCAAGGACGGCGTTAACTGGAAAATAGAAGATAAACCGGTTCAATTTATCAAGACCGATCCCGAATTGCCCGATTCTGATTACAAATACGATCCCCGCGTTATCTTTGTCGAAGATCGCTACTATATAATTTGGTGTAACGGGTACCACGGAGCAAGCCTCGGCATGGGTTACACTTATGATTTTGAAAAATTCTACCAAATGGAAAACCCCATGATGGTTTATAATCGTAACGGAGCGTTGTTCCCGCGTAAGATCGGAAAAAATTACGCCATGTACAGCCGGCCTAGTGATTCGGGGCATACTCCGTTTGGTGATATTTTTTATTCGGAAAGCCCTGATCTTGTTTATTGGGGAAAGCACCGCCATGTCATGGCGCCTTGCGGCGGCTGGCAAAGTACAAAAATAGGAGCCGGACCCTGTCCAATTGAAACCACCGAAGGCTGGCTGTTGTTCTATCACGGAGTACTGACAAGCTGTAACGGATTTGTTTATTCATTCAGCGCGGCATTGATGGACCTTGAAAAGCCGTGGAAGGTTATCGCGCGCCCGCGCCCGTACATAATTAACCCACGGGAAATTTACGAATTGACCGGCGATGTTCCAAACGTTACATTCCCCGTCGCGGCGCTTGTAGACAAAGACACAGGCAAGGTCGCGATTTACTACGGCTGCGC
>LIUH01000012.1:17969-19337 GCA_001462225.1 Fibrobacteria bacterium GUT31
GATTTACTACGGCTGCGCGGATACTGTAACCGGACTTGTTTTCGGCAAGATTGACGAAATCGTTAATTGGATAAAAGAAAACAAGATGTAATATAACTTTAAAATAATTCATCCAATAGAATATAATAATTAAATTTATTTATGTCTTTTTCTATTCCCAATTCTCCCAACAATAAATTATCATATTCATTGGAATTAAAATTATATCTTAAAGATCGTATGCACAATGCAATATCCTGCCATTTATCTGATATACCAGCCCTGCCAAGATCAATAAATCCTGTTACCTCATCGCCAAGGCCAAATATATTGGGTAAACAATAATCTCCATGCGTAAAAACTAAATCTTCTTCAGGTTTTGTATCGTATAAATATTCTAACAATAAATCAGGGGATGAGAATAGTTTTTTTGTTTCTTCTTCCCAATCATTTATATCAACTAACTTTTTTTCAATATTCGTTTTTGCCAATAATAATTTATTATCAAGATTATTCTTTATTTTACAGTTATTTATATCTATGGAGTGTAGTAATTTTAATCCCTTAGATAATACGGAAATAGCCAGATTTGGATTAGTCAAATAATAGTCATCACAGAGCATTAAACCATTTATTTTTGAAGTTAATAAATAATCATTTTCACAATCCGAATCCCATTCAATAATATCCGGAACGGGTGCTTTATCACTTAACCAATTAATACTTAGATATTCATTATATAATTCACCATTCTTTGAGTCAATTTTTAAATAATAATTTTCATTAAAAGAAATACATTGATATATATTTGCGGTCGATTTTCCTATACTATTTTTCTTTATTTCAAAATTTTTAATTTTCTCCCTTATTTTATGTGGAAAATTATTATATTCCATTTGTGTTAATTTATCCATAAAATATAAATCCTGCTTGGGTAATGTTTTTACATAATTTTCTTGTTTTCATTTTTTTCTTTATGTGCTGTAATTATTGTAAAACTATAGGCGTTAATAGTTAGTACAGAATTATCAACATAAACATACCAATTCTTACCATTTCTGATTATGCTGTTTGCCGCTTTTATTTTCTCTTTGCACCACGTAACAATGTCCTCAGCAGCCAACCCCAAATTATTCTTAATTCGCCCTGCACCTAATTCCGTTGTGTGTATTTTATCCAAATTAGCCAATAATTCATTGTTCATCTTTACCAATTATCGGCTGTTTTTTTGTTTTTACAAATTATTGAAATTCTTTATATTGCCATTTATATCTGAATTTTTTAGAATCCCAAACTATTTTGTCTTTGTTTTTATCCCACCATTTTTTTATTTCATCTTGTAAAAAACTTCCTTGTTCATTCCAATTCATATCTTTTGGAATTACTTCC
>LIUH01000013.1 GCA_001462225.1 Fibrobacteria bacterium GUT31
TGAACAACAACTGTTTTGCCATATTCTTTCTCCTCTTTCTTTATTACCGGACCGGCAGGAACGACATTACGCCCGCAAAGTCTGGTATTTTTTAATGAATTGCGCCTGGCCATTACAAGGCGGTCAAGCGACGAGCCTAAAAGACCCAACTATAAAATATCAAATTGCACAGAAATCGGCAATAGGGAATAACAGGGACAGAGCAAAAACTTTATTGAGGGACAGAGCATATAGAAAGGCTCCAGAAACACCAGAAGTAGTAAGTAATCTGGGGACAGAGCTCAAACTTCCTTGAAAGACAGAGCCGATTTTTCCCTTTGGGGACAGAGCTTCACTCTTCTGGTTTTGCCAGCGCGAAAACCAGCAATTCCGCCAGTTGAGCCGCTTCTTCTTCAGTCAGAGTAACCCCTTTCCCCATTTTTTCATGCCCTGGAGCCCAGTCCCTAATGTCAATTTTTGGGGTCCTGCCGTTCCATGACACCAAATTAAGCTCTTTTTTCCAGCCGCTTTTCTCTGAAGAAATAACCCCAAAATGTTTTACAATGTCAAATTTTATCTCGTCCATGAAAATACCTCACAAATAATCTATCATATAATTCATGTTGGGGACAGAGCTCAAAAGTTTATTGAAAATAGTAACAAGCTGTTGTATACTTCAACCAATGAACCAGAGATACCTGAGTTTGTTTCAAAGATCTGACATTTTGGAACAACCTCACCTACTTACAAAAGGAGCGGTTCCAATGAAAAAACGGTTTTCACTTGTATTTGTTTTTGCATTCTTTTTATTGGCATATATTTCGTGTAAATCAAGTCCGCCGCCAGAGCCGGCAGGGTTGGCGCCTGTAACCAGCACGCCCAGTTCTGGAACCGGCGTGTCCAGTCCTGAAACCACCGTACCAAGTCCTGAGACCGCTGTACCCAGTCCCGAAACTACCGTATCCAGCCCTGAAATCACCATTCCCAGTCCGATAACTCAATTAAATCAGGATTCGTTAACAGAATCTATTGCCAAAGCTGATGAAGCCCGAAAGCGCGCGACGGATTTTGGAATTCCGGATTATTTTCCAAGCGAGTGGGATGACGCTGAGTCTCAATACGCATCAGCCGCCGATATGCCCGGCTCGAATCAGGATGAAATAGATCAAGCGTCCGCAGCTTACAATGCTGTTGCGGATGCCTACGATGACCTTTTAAAGAAAGCAATTCCGCTTTATGCCCAGGCCGTAGAGGACGAGATTCTTTCCGCCAGAGATGAATTGATCAGTACCGGATTTACGAGTTATTTTCCGGAATATTTACAGAGTGCGGATGAAAAAGCCCTTGCGGCTCTGGATCAGTACGAAGCCGGAGATTATTACAAAGCCAAAGATACCGCCGCCGAAGCGTTGAATGAATATGAAACCCTGAACATTGGAGCCAAAATATTTTCAACAAGGCAGGAAATTATTGATCGTGGTTTTACGAAATATGATTCTCAAAATTTCGATAAAGCGGATGAAGTTACCCAGACAGCTATGAATGAATATGAAGCCGGAAACAAAGCGTCGGCAAGGACAACCGCGGAAGAAGCCCTGCTTCGTTATAATGTCGTACTGACAAACGGTTGGACGGCCTATACCGCTGAGCGGCGGGCTTCCGCTGTTTTGGAAAGAGAACTTGCGTTAGCTGAAAAGGTCAATATCGCCTCCCGTGATTCTTTCCGTGATGCTGATTCCATTTTTAACTGGGCCGAGGAAAGTTTTGTGTCTAAAGATTTCAAGACCGCGGCGGTTTTCTATACCGATTCAGAAGCGCTTTTTAGCATTGCCAGACGCAACACCGCTGAAAAACGCCAAAGAGCGATGGATGCGATAAGAATGGCTGAAGAAAAGATTGAAGAAAGCAATGAAACAGCCGTTGAGGCTGGAAGAATAATCGAAGGAGTCCCAAGATGAGCCGTAAAATTGCCCTTGTTTTTTTATTATCCTTGTTTTTCACAGTTTCGCTCTTTGCCCAATATGATCGGCAGGAACCGGAGATGAAAATACCCGGGTTTAATTATGTCCCGTACTTTGCGGCAACAATTTCCGGCGAAGAAGATCCATCCATACCTCAAGGCATCCTTAGCAATGAGTTTTTTCTTGAAAGTCTTCGCCTGACCAAACTGGCTCAGGATACTTTTGAGTTTGGCGATTATGACGCTTCCGCAGGTTTTGCCGAAGAAGCGATACGTTATGCGCAACTTTCGGATGAGTATGTCGCTGTCCAGCTGATCGACGAAGCAAAACGCCTTTTGGATTGGGCAGACGTTAACAATATCGCCGGCCGGTACCCGAATGAATACGAAGAAAGCAAGAACTATTATGAAACCGCCGTTGCGGCATATTCCTATGAGGAATGGACCGAAGCTAGTGACGCGGCGATTAAGTCAATAGAAATTTTAGCGGCATTTGAGGCTGAATCAAACAGGGCTTCGCAGCTGCCAAGGCAGTATACGGTCAGATCATGGACTGTGGAAAGAGATTGCTTGTGGAATATAGCCGGTTACCCGTGGGTTTACGGAGAGCCGCGAAGATGGAGAGATCTCTATGAGGCTAATAAATCCAAAATGCCCGACCAGAATAATCCTAACTTGATTGAGCCTGGCATGATACTTGACATCCCCAGCATAAGGGGCGAAATTCGGCAGGGTATGTGGGATCCAAACAGGGTCTATGTGACGCCTTAAACTGTTTGCGGATTAAGGTTTTTTTTCTGGTTGTATAAAGCTAAAGCAGTACCCATAAGCGCATGAATGTAAGGTTCTTTTCCCATGCCTCGGGTTGCTTCTTCGGTATCAACGAGGGTAACTTCAACATATTCATCTTCATCCAGGTTTTGTTTACCGTCGCCCACAAGATTCTCGGCAAGAAAAAAATGAACCTTGTTTGACATTATCGCCGGATTTGGGCTGAACTCCCCTATTTTTTCGAGCTTTTCCGGTTTGTAACCTGTCTCTTCATACAGTTCTCTGATCGCGGCCTCTTTTGGGTTTTCATCGCCTTCCATTACGCCCCCTGGAAATTCCAAACTTAAACATTGCGAACCATGCCGCCACTGCCACACCATTACAAATTGTTTTCCACCCGGGCTGTTGATGACAGGCACGACAATAACCCAGTCCATTGCGTCAATAACGGTAAAAGTCTGTGTCTCGCCCTTGGGCTGAGATTCTGGAGCTTTACAGTAAGATTCCCACACGGAAAATACCCTGCTGTCAAAAACCTGTTTGCGCCCTTCTTCAGTCCAAATTAATCGTTTTTCGTCCATAGTGATAAAGTAGCGTGTTATTGGGTTTTGGTATACGGGTATTTTTTGAGCTCTGTCCCCAGAACTAAAAGGTCAACCTTTTTTTCCGAAATAACTTGACAAGAAAAGAATAACTTTTATAATGACTGAAAATAATATTTATAGTCATTTTACCATAGGAGACATACCATGCCGAAAATTGTTGAAGACCGGGAAAAGGAACTGGTTCTGGA
>LIUH01000014.1 GCA_001462225.1 Fibrobacteria bacterium GUT31
GAAAAACTGTTTAAACCATGCAAAAAAACCTCCCATTCCTTATCAACCGGAAATAAAATGACGGCTTCTCCAACCCTTTGTATATATACATTTTCGCCGATAAATTGATACTCTTTGGGAAGTCTTACCGCCTGACTTCTTCCATTCATAAACAATCGTACAGTTTGCATTTTATTCTCCTAATTTTTAGTATATACCATGATCTATACTTTGTCAAGTGTAATTTTTTAAGGTTCGTCCAAAAACAGCGGTTTTCTCTCGAAAATATTGACTTTTTTAGCTTTATGATTTATATTTTTGTATAGGAGCGTTTAATGAATAAGGGAAATTTAAATTCATTAAAAATTAAAAAAAATCTTCCTTTTACTCATATATTGCCTCAATTAGTTACGGCTATATTATCCATACAGAATAGCAATGAAATTCAAAAAATATATTTGTTTGGTTCTTATGCGTATGGCAAGCCAAACAAAGACAGTGATCTTGATTTGTGCATTGTTATAAATGATGTTGCTTCTAAACGAGATTGTTTATTAAATATATATTACGCACTAAAAAATATAGGCATTAATCCTAATTATGATTTGCTTATATTTAAAAACACACGTTTTTATAATTCAGAAAATCCGGAAAGCGTTGAAAATACCATAATTAATAAGGGAGTATTATTATATGAGCAAAAAGAAAGTAACTGAATCACCTGAAGAATTGATTGGCAAAGCAAATAGTGATGTAATAGCTATTATAGGTATAATTAAAAATGATGAGCTTTTCACAGTCGATGACAGAGAAACAGTTGGTGTACATGCGCAACAAATGGCTGAAAAACTTCTCAAGGCATATTTATTGAATAATGAAAAAACAAAAAATGATGTTTTTCATGGACATAATCTTAAAATTTATTTTAATCAAGCAATATTATTAGATAAATCATTTGAAAATATTGAAAAAAATATAGTTCAACTTAATAATTATACTGCAGAAGCACGTTATGTAGGCAAGATTGTGATAGATGATAAGGATTTTGAAGGATTGCTTAACGATATAAAAACCGTTTATTATTTTCCCGCTTTTATTGAATTAATAAATACATTTGACAAATCAAAAACAAGGGGCATTATTGACAATAAACATTTTGACGAAATCATTGAGAAATATAGACGTAACATGGAATAATAGACCCGGATGATGGCATTTACAAAAAGTAATAACAATACTCCAACACCCTCTTTCCAAACTTATCTTCCTTGAAAAAATCACGCCAGTTGAAACGTTGAAAGAACCATCCCTCATTTTTTAATTGAATGCCCTCTTCTGTCAATTTTTTTCTACATTCGCTATCGTAATTTATTATTGCGTCTCTTTTTCCGTATACGCCGCAGACAGCCAGTGTTGAACTTGGAAAATCAATCATTTCATAAACTTGCGGAACAGCGGTTCCCTGAGGCATAAACATACCTATCCAATACTCTGAAACTTTTCCATCGGCATTTTTCATAAGACCGATGTAAGAATTCGCTCCTCCAAAATCTAGCCCTTCATGTGATGTCTCTAAAATAGCGTCAAACATTTTCTTAAAACACCAGTCGTCCAGACTATTAAGAACTGATTTTTCTGAAAATTCAGTCTCCGTGTATTTTTTCCCGATAAAACGCAGCGCGGGTATTTCCTGTTTGTATGTTTTGATAATCCCTTGTGAATGTTCGGGAATATCGTCCTTTGTTTTTAATCTGACAGGGGCAAACCACTCCCAATAACTAAAAAATCCGTCGGTAGCGCCAAGATCAAATCTGTCAATATTGATTCTTTTTCTTTCTAAAAAATATTTTTGACCATCATCGTCCATAAAATCGTTAATAGCCTTAAACATACCATCCGCCGCAGCCATGTCAAGATGTTTGTTACTCTGCCCGATAAAGCAAAATCTTGCGCATAACGAAGTGGGGAATGTAAAACTGTCAAGCCCTTCGGGAACATCGATCAAATTTTTTACCTGAACAGACGGCATATAATTCCAATAATCCGCGTCTTCTTCCGCCTCGGTCGAAATATTAATTAAAACATTTGGTTTTATCATGTTTGGAATACGCGTTTTTTCCATAGTAAACTGTTTTATACTATTTGCCGAAGACGCCACATCACGGCATGGTATCCGGCTTTTTTTCCCAACAACATGAAACCGGGGAATCATTACTATCTCCGGTCCAAAAAACAAACCATCCGCCAGATCATTGGACGCGAAAAGGTGAAGAGGCGGCGTAATCTCTAAAATCTGCCCTGTCCTTCGTAATTCGCCCGGCTTAATTCCAAATTCACGTTTGAAAGCCCTGATGTAAGATTGCTCATAACCAAAGCCGTATTCCATCGCGATGTCCAAAATATTCAAATCGGTGTGGAGCAGATCCTCGACGCTTGCCGCCAACTTGCGGGAGCGTATGTAAGTTCCAATTGGCTGATTAAACGCGAACATAAAAATGCGTCTTAGATAACCCGCCGATAATGAATATTTTGCCGCGAGGGTATTTTCATTTATATTTTCGAAAATTCTTTTTTCAATCTCGTTCAGAACATCATCAAGTAAATTAAAAGGCTTAAGCATCTATCACTCCAACCACATTTAGTTAACCATACTATTGTAATATTTGAATGAACTTTTTTGTACCTTTTTTGCCAAAAATATGCGATTCTACTAAAAAGATACGTTTTTTTCATTATAAATATGACAAAAGTATAAAAAAGTTCATTTTTTATTTACCAAAATTTGTATTTTTTCCTTTGAAATACAAGGTTTATGGAAAAATTTATTTTTTTACCGAAAAAAATCGTCTCATTCATTTTTCTAATTTTGATATACCTCCCTCTTTCCGCGCAAGACGAGACGACTCACCCTGAAACAAAAAAATCCGAAGAGTTCTGGATCAGCCCCGGCACGGAGATGGCGTTTTACAGCCCGGTCAGCCTTTCTGCAGGCGGAAGCGTAACCATCGCCTACGGCAGTGGAACTTCAATCGGAACGAAAATTTCATGGTTATACGATAATAAAGGGCAATTAAATGTTTTTATACTAGATTTTTTATTTCGTTGGTATTTTTTTGGAAGTTATGCCAATTCAGGACTGTATATCCAATTCGCCGGTGGACCTGCGATTTATCTTCAAAGCGAAGAAGAATTTTCTGTGCCCGTCAGGATAGGCACGCTAACCGCAGGATTAACTCTCGGCTGGCGTTTCCTATTGGGAAGATATTTTTATTTTGAACCGTCAATTAGCGGCGGCTATCCATATATTTTTGGAGCGGGATTGTCTGCGGGAGTAAAGTTTTAATAAAAGAAAAGAGAAAAAATAAAAAAGAAAAGAGGGAAAAAAGATGAAAAAAGAGATAAAAAAACGTCCCCATACAACAACATTCTCCCTCTTAACTTTTTTCTTTCTTATTTTTTCTTTTTTCTCTTGTTCCAATCCATTAATTATTAAGATACTCGATCCCAAGACTGTGTCTTTTGAAACCAACGGCGGCAGTAGTATAGAAAGTCAGACTGTGTATAGGGACTATCCGGTAAAACGTCCGGCAAATCCTAAAAGGAGCGGATATACTTTTGATGCGTGGTATATTGACAATGGGACTTTCAATCAACAATGGGACTTTGATGTTGTTCCAAACAACAATATGATTCTGTACGCAAAATGGAATAGTGGAGGCGCTGGTAATCCGGGTGATGAATATTTAGTAACATTCAATTTTAATGGCGGTGGCGCGACAATAAATATAAATGTTTTAGACGGCGAAAAAATTGATAAACCGGACGACCCCCCGACTCGCAGCTATACACGAAAACAAGGACTTTATCATCATTTTGTGCCGGAAGAATTAGAATTTAGCGGCTGGTTTAGGGACAATAACACTTTCACAATCGAATGGAATTTTGACTCTCCAGTTACTGAAAGCATGACCTTATACGCCTACTGGCCGGACAATTTTATTAGCAGCTTCGATGGTAATTTTTTTAGCGGAGCAATCGACTATCTTAATACCGCTGATACTTCTGTTCCTTACATTTTACTTACAAGTAACACAAATGCTACAGCGAAAACAATTACTGCCCCTGTCGACCTTACTATTACAGGTATTAATGCGACAAGTTCTATAATAGCCGGCAATACATCAAATCCTGCCACAGGCAATCTAATCCCATTCCCAATAAATTCCTCTCTCCTTACCATAGACAATTCATTCACAACTTTAACATTGGAAAACATCACCCTGCAAGGTATATCGAACGGACAAACCAGTCTGGTAACTGTAACAAACGGAACATTGGTAATGGAAAGAGGCTCAACAATTAAAGGGCATACTAATAACAGTTCTAGCGGCGGAGGAGGAGTAAATGTTAACGGTGGTACACTCATAATGAACGGCGGAACAATAAGCAACAACACAGCGACTTACGGCGGAGGAGTATATGTCAGCAGCGGTAAGTTTAATATGGATGACGGGACAATAAGCAACAATAGGGCGGTTCTTTTTTATTTTAGCGACAGTACCAGCGATGGCGGAGGCGGAGGAGGAGTGAATGTCAGCAACGGAACATTCGAAATGAAAGGCGGAACAATAAGCGGAAACACGGCGGTTTTCGGAGGTGGTGTGTATGCTTATGGAACATTCACAATGGACGGTTTCGAAGCAACGATAAGCGGAAACGAAGCGACTGAAAGCGGCGGCGGAGTATATGTCGGTGCCGAAGGTACATTCCGAATCTCGTACGGCATAGTGTACGGTGGTGACGCGCACCATTCTGAGAACCTAAAGAATAAAGCAATGCTTGAAGGAACGGCATTGTATGTTTCAAGCGGCGGAAAAGCGCAATACCCACTTAATGGGTGGGAAGATATCATTACAACACCTGCCGCCAACGGCGACCACTACAGAAATGATACGATTGAACTGCAATGAGGAGTAATCTATGAACACAAAAGACAAAACACGCTTTTCGATAGGCGCGAAGTTAATAATTATTATTTCCTTCATCGTAATAATTTCGCTCGGCTCGATTACCGCGTTAGTTTCATGGCTTGTTCAGCAAGACCTGCGTGTTTCCGCCGAGGATAGCAACTTTGAAATGAACCGACGCTCGGCAATGGAAGCGGAATCTACGTTGATAAATGTGCGAGCCGCTTCGCGTGTGCTTATTCAAAATGTTACATCTCTTTCATCACGTGACGCTGTTAGGCGATCAACTGATTTTTTCTTTTCCGAAAATCCGCAGATTGCCGCCGTTTTCTTCGTCATTCCCGGAGGAGCGGAACAACTTTTTGTTAGCCGTCAATTTTTTCTTGAAAGGGAGATTGATGAAAAACTTGCCTCTTCTTTTTTTAATGGGCAGAGAGAGGTGTTGGGACGAGCTGCGCGAGGAGAAACCGTACTCGTTAACGCCGCGCCGCATTTTTCAAGGGCGGTTTTGGCGCTACTCTACCCTTATCAGAGCGACACCGCTGTCGGCAGCGTTGGCGCCGCCGTAGGCGGAGTCCTCTTTTCATCGGAAGATATGAACGATAATTTCGGTTTTGGAACAAACAAGTCCTATATGTTGAACAGCGAAGGAGACATTCTCTCTCATACCGATTTTTCACTTGTCAGAGACGGAACAAACATTATCGATATGGAATTCATCCGCGCTATTCTTGACAGCGAAGAAAAGAACCGCCAACGGTTAGTTGAAACTGACTTCGGTGTTTTACAATCCGCGCTTTCCGAAAATAGGGGCATTTTTTCTACCATATTTACAGATATTAAGCAAAGATTTCGCGCGGAAAAAACGGTAACTTCCGAGGAAAACACCGTTTCCGGCGAAGTAAAATCTGTCCAAAGGACGGTCTCTCGTCAGTTCGTGGCATTCACAAAACTGAATATAGCAGGCGCGATCGTCATTACCGGTATAGAATACGACAAAGTTTTTGAGGGAATCGCCGCAACTACACGGCGAAATATTTACTTGACAATCGCGGTGTTAAGCGTCTCGGTTATTTTCATATGGTTTTTTTCCAAAACAATTTCAATCCCGCTTAAATCGCTGGAAGGAGCGGCGAGGCAAATCGAGAGCGGCGTTTTTGAAGTGGAACTGCGCTCCAAAAGCAACGATGAAATCGGCGTGCTTACTTCCGGTTTCCAGAAGATGAGTTCCGCTCTTCACATTTTCGGCAGGTTTACAAATAGGGAAATCGCCGTGAAAGCAATGCGCGGCGAAATTAAACCGGGCGGTTTGCCGAAACACGGAACCGTCTTCTTTTCGGATATCCGCGAATTTACGGCGAAGTGCGAAAGTTTCACACAACATTTCGGCGGCAAAGCTTCCGACAAAATCGTTAATTGGCTCAACAACTACTTCACCGAGATGATCGACTGCGTAGAAAAGACAAACGGCGTTGTCGATAAATTTATTGGAGACGCGGTAATGGCGCATTGGGGGACGGCTTACACAGCGGGAAGCCCCGAACAGGACGCATTCAACTGCATTAAAGCCGCGTTGATGATGCGCGCCTCACTCTACCGCATGAACAAAGAGCGAAAATCGGAGGACTTGGCTAATCCGCCAATCCGTATTGGGTGCGGAATAAATTCGGGCGTTGTTACCGCGGGACAGCTCGGAAGCGATAAACGCATGGAATATACGGTTATAGGAGATCCTGTTAATCTCGCGTCGCGCATTGAAGCGCTTACCAAGCCGCTTGGCGTGGATATTCTTATCTCCGAAGAAACGTGGAATCTTGTCGGGAAAAAATTCAAGACTGAAGAAATGCCTTCTGTAAAGGTCAAAGGAAAGGAAAAACCTGTGCGGATATTCGCCGTTGTTAACTTTGCGGAAAATCCAAAAGGCCCGCAGTCTATGGAAGATGTCCGTTCTCTCCTCGGTATTGAAGCGCCAAATCTTGCGAAAGTGAATGTCAACGCGGACGAGAAAAAATACAAAATCGGCGAGGATTAACAGAAATATGAATAACAAATCGCGCCGCCCCGAATATTTTCGACTTTCGGATTTAGTTATAATTATTGTATTTCTCTTAATCGCCGTTTTTGGTATTGATATGTTCAGATACGATTTTCTAAGAACGATCAATTTGCGGAATGTTGAACCTGTCGGCACTGTCGTCATAAAGAAAAATACGGTACAGAGGCGAATTTCAGACCGCGTACTGTGGGACAGGCTTGCAGGCGAATCTCCCGTTTACATCGGTGATTTAATCCGTGTCGCGGAAGTTTCCGCCGCGACGCTTAATATTGAAGGCAATAGTATCGATCTTGATGAAAATACCTTAATCAGGATAACCCGCGCCCCGGACGGTAAAGGTTTGCGGATTGTGTTAGGTGAAGGAAATCTCTCCATTACTTCGGGAAATAGAGACGCAAATATTAGCCTAGATATTAACGGGAGGCAGGTGCAGATCGCGCCGGAAACCGTAATAAGCGCCGCGATAGGTGAAACAGGCGGTTTTTCAGTTCAAGTGAATGAAGGAAACGCGCAAATTGTTGAAACAGACGGAATAGTGAGGGAAATATCTTCCGGAACTGCGATCACTGTGAACTCGGACGGAACGGAACAGGAAACAAAAGCCAAAATTATCACCACAAAACGTTTAACTGTAATTGACGGCTTAATTCCCGAACTTAAAAGCCCCGCTTTTAACAGCCTTTTCCGTTACCGCGACAAACCGCCGGTCTTGAATTTCCAGTGGACGAAAGTGCAGGACGCTGTTTCCTATATTATTGAAATAAACAACATGTACAATTTTTCCAGTCCTAAGATTCGCAAACAAACTTCCGCTGTCTCTATGAAAGTTTCCGCTCTCGAAGAAGGCTCGTGGTACTGGCGCGTAATGCCCGTCTTTCCGCCCGTTCTCGGCGGCGAAACCGTTTTCTCTACCGCATCATTTTTTCGCATCGAGCAGATTTCCTCAGCTCCCGCGCGGACTGCCGAGACAGTTGAAGAAACCGACATTAAACAAATTTCAACCGCTCCGACACAAAATGCACAAGAAGTCAGTCTGTCGCAGTGGCTAACAACACAAGCGCCGTCAAAAGAACTTCCGCCGGATTTACCGCCTGAAATAATTCCGCCGCAATTTATCAAAACGCCTGAACCTTCGCGCCGTGCGCCGCTGCCAACTCCGCCTCTTCCCTCCCCTCGCAATCTTCAACCGGCAAGGGGAACGGTTTTTGATTTACCGTATTTCCAAAAACAAAGGTCGATTGTTTTTAGTTGGTCGGCGGTACAAGGCGCTAATGCGTACATTTTCACGCTTTTTCAGCAGACGACGACGGGAAGGCGTCAGATTTTACGCCAGACAATAAACAACGGCACAAGTTATACATTTACAAACCTGCGTCTGCTGGAGAGGGGGAATTTTCCCTGGCAGGTTGAAGCTGTTAACACAGGACGCGGCGGCGCGATAGAACATCGCGGCACAATAGGAGAAAGTATGTTTATCATCGACTTCCCCTCTTCCGCTCCGTTACAGATAGGGAATGAGGAGATTCCGAATGTCAACTAACAGACTTCTTCGGCGTTTTTTGCTTGCGCTCCTTTTCCTGACGAGATTTTCTTCCCTCTTGCAGGCGCAGAACATTGAAAAAGAAAACTCAATTTTTTTTCAACGACTCCGTTGGACCGGCGGCGAATATGCCATGCGTTATGAAGTAGTTGTGCAAAGGGAAGTTAATGGAACATACACAACGTATCTGCGTGAATCTACAGAAACGTCTTTTATCATAGTTTCACTACCGCCGGGAAACTACCGTTTTCAGGTAACATCTTACGATATTCTGGACAGACCCGAAGAAACATCCCGGTGGATGAATATTAAGATAGTTCCTGCTGTTAAGAGCGAAATTATTGACATAGTGCCGGAATTAGATGTAAACAGCGATAATAATAACGCATCAAGTATTGAAAATGTTCCGGGGAGCGAAAGTAAAAAACCTTTTTTGATGTTTGTAAGCGCGGCATGGGCGCCGGTTATTCCAATCCACGGAACTTTTTTTGGTGAAAGTTTTTCTCCCGCCGGCGCAAATGCGCGTTTCGCCGCAGTTTTTCCCATCCCCAGAAATCTTTACGCAGGCGCGGAATTGTCGGTCTTCTGGCACACAAACGCGGACAATGGTGAAAACATACTGCCGTTAGGTGTCAATCTGTTAATAATGAAATGGCTGCCGAATCAAAAAATGGCGCTTAACTTCAGACTCGGTTTATCATTTATTCTACTACCGGATACACAGGAAAGACTCATCTTTAACATTGGCGCCTCATACCTTTGGCAATTTGCAAGCAAATTTTTTCTGGAAATAGGCTTAAACTATGTAGGACTATTAAATGAAAATTATTTTGACGGCTGTATTCGACCATCGATCGGTGTTGGAATTTCCATAAGGTAAAACAAAGATATCGAACAACCACTTTGCGTACTTTGCGCCTTAGCGTCTTTGCGTGAGATCTTCTCCGTCTATGGTGACTGTCACCTATTTAAAAAAACAGCCTCGCCTTTGGGAATATTTACAGATTTTAATATCAACTGAACATCATCGTTAGGTGAAACATCTTTTTGCAGGGACACCTGTGTTTCAAGGGCAAGAGAGGGAATTATCACCACCCAGCGGTTTCCTTTTTTATCAATTGCGACGCCGTCCCACACGGAATCTTTTTTCCCGCAAAGATAGACCATCGTCCAGTGGTTGTTGGAAGCCCGCTCCGCTTGAACAGCGGCGACCGCCGCCGCCTCGCTAAAACCTAGCCGCGCTGAAACTTCGTCCGTGGAAAGGGTCTTCTCTCCCCGCAGAAAGGCGCGTATCTGCAGATGCGACAGAAGGTCTGTATATCTGCGCAATGGACTTGTAACCTGCGAATAAGTGTCAATGCCAAGTCCGTAATGACGAGCCGGTCTTGTTGAAAGAACACGCTGTCTCATGCCGCGGCGCATCTGCCATGAGCCGGCAAGTCCGCCGGGAATTTTTCCCTGTATCTCAACCTCCTGACCTATGTACGGAAAGGCAAGACCTTTTCCGGCTGCCCATGTTCCCGCTCCTTCACCGGCGATGATCATACACTCCCTCACAAGAGAAACCGATCGGTACTGTACAAACGGCTCTATTTTTACATCTCCGTCCTTAACACTAATGTGAACATCAGGCAACTCAATATTCACCGCGCCAAGAATACTGCGGCGTTTGAAATTACGCTGAGCTAATTCATAAAGAGCGCGTAACGCCGCCGCGTCCGTATTATCCGCGCGTTCTATCTCCTTGTCCGCATCTTCATAAGATATGCGCCTAACTTTTACAATCGAAGGAAAAATGTCCACATCTTTAATTTCTCCGTCTGTGTCAAGAGTTATTTTAAAAGTGAGTGCGGGCGATTTTTCAGAAAGCCCCAGCGCGAAAAGTGGGAGCGCATCGTCAGCTAACATACGGATTGTATCTTCGGGAAGGTAGAGAGTTGCTCCCCGGTCGCGGGCTTCCCTCTCCGCGTGGCTGTTAGCTGAAATTGAAGACGCGGGATCTGCAATATGCACATACAGAACGCTCTTGCCCGCTTCATCAGTTTCAATCGAGACAGCGTCGTCGGGATCATGACTCCACGGACTGTCAATAGCAAATGCCGCAAGGTGGCAGAGATCGCGCCTTTCTTCTGGAGGGGGCGCGTCGGGACAAATATTTACGTGGTTTAACGGCAAGCCGAAACGGCAGGGATGGGGATTGACTTCAGCAGTCCAGAAACCGGTTTTAAGGAGGAGCGAATGCGCCTCTTCGGGAGTTTCACTAAAACCTAAATCCCTCATGGTGCGGCTCTTTTCGGATTTACCGTAGGCAAGAGCTTCTACATCCTGCATAAAACGCGCGTCATCGGCGGGCATAATGTTTTCAGCAGGTTTTTTTATACAGGCTTTCAGACGCTCCAAAAACTGGGTACGCTCGCCTGTCTCACGCTGTTTCTCTGTGCGTTTTGCCTCTACCGCGTTTACTTCGTCCTTACTGCGGGGTAAAATCGCATCAATGTTTCCCGAAAAATAAAGCCCGTCCTGAAGCAAACAATACGCCGCATAAGCCGAAGAAGGCGTATATTCACCAAAAACAAGCGCCGCTAAATCCTTCAGAGGCACAGGCGCACCTTCATCCGTAAGAAGTTCCCACGCTTCACGCAGTGCCTTTTCTGAAACGCTGCTACCCTGTATCCCACTAAAATCCTTCACCGGACCGCGGTGAATCAACTCAATATCCTTCTCCCGAACCTTGACCTGTCCGCCGTCCTGAAGAAGAATGGAAATTTTCCCATCGCTCAATTCTTTTACAATCGCCGGTTTATTTTTATAAACAACCAGCGCATTTTCATTGACCATATAATCATTATAGAGGTGACAGTCACCATAAGCAATAACATATTCCGAAAAGATCTCACGCAAAGACGCTAAGCCGCAAAGAGCGCGAAGTAGTTGTTCGATAAATCATCGTATTACTCTCAATATTTCTTTGAGAGATAAGGATTAGATATAAGATATTCCTTAATCTTCCCTTTGCGTCCTTAGCGTCTTCGCGCCTTTGCGTGAAATCTTCTCCGAAAAATATCTGTCATCCCAGGTTAAACTACATACGCGCATTCGCGTAGTTCGTTGGCGTGGCGGCGGATTTTTTTCAGCGCGCGCATTTCGATCTGACGGACGGTTTCGGGGGAAATGTCAAACTTATCTCCAATTTCCCTTAAAGTGTAGCGTTCACAGCCGTTCAATTGATAGCGATAAGTCAGGATGCGTTTTTCCCTGGGTTTCAATTTGTTCAAAATATGCATCGTGCCGTCGCGTGAAGCCTGCTTCATCAGATTCCTTTCGGGACTGTAGGTATAATCTTCGTGAACATCTATGGCGCATACCGTGGCATTATCCTCATAATTATAATCATACGAAAGCGAACCGGTAGCCATACCGATGATATAATCTACATCCTTAACGGACATTCCGAGT
>LIUH01000015.1:0-31288 GCA_001462225.1 Fibrobacteria bacterium GUT31
CCTTTACGCCCTGCGTCAATACTGTTCGTTGCCTCATTTATTCTATTTACTAAGCCAATCGGATCCAAATTCAGCCTCCGCTTCCGATAAATTCCAGCTTCCCTTTATGAGAATATCCGCCCCCATTTTATCTCTTATAACCTTCGCTATATAGGGGAGCATGGGGACTGTGTTCATAAGGCGGCTTGCTCCTTCTTCATCTCCCGCTTGCCGTAATTCATGAGCCTTCATGCCTATGGCAAGCTTTTCATCAAGGGTCATGGTTTGATATTGTTGCATACGTTTCTCCTTGATAGACAATATAGTAAAAATTCAGCCGTGATACACATTATGCCGATGTGATGTACACAATGCAACGCAACGCCGCACAGGCACACCGTCAATGCCGGGAATGCTCGCAAATGATACGTTGCCCGTGAGGGCAATCCAATTCTCGAACCGCAAACAAAAGCCAGGTACGCCTATACACGCTTGATACCATCGCCTACTTTGCGCTTATACGAGGCGTCCACACGCACGGCACCATAGCCCGCATCATAGAGCTTGCTTGCAAGTATTTCACGCTGCGGGATATTCTGGATATTGCGGAGAGGGAAATCGGGACGGGTTTTATTGGGGGCAAGAGCGTGGGTATGCTCCTCGGCAGGAAAGTTCTTGAAACGGATGCTTGGGATGCCGCGCAGAATTGCTGGGAGCCGCACGACTCGTATTATCTTGGCTCCGATATTTTTTATACATACATCGTTCAAAACGGCTGGTGGGAGCTTCGCACGAAGCAGAAAACGCCTGAGGGATATTTTGCGGTTGCGAAGGAGCTGCAAGAGAAATTGCTGTGCGGAAAATTTCCGGCTGCGATAAAAGAGGAATCAATCTGCGGGACAACAAACTGACGGAGGAGACTTTAGAAAATTTATTGAGCGGCGATTTGAAAACGGACAAGAGCATTTTTTTCAGCACGGACTCGGCCACGCTAAACCGTATGCGAGAACTCGGCTACAGATATGACGCCGTCCCTCAAATTCTGGATTTCAAGAAGCTGCTCTCCGAGACAAAATTCCCCGACTTTGTCCGCACCGTTTTGAACGCTCTGAAAACCGCCTACAATTATCCTGTTGACATAGAGTTCACCGCGAACTTCACCCCGAATGGCGATTTCAGGTTCAACCTGCTGCAATGCCGCCCCTTGCAGACCAAAGGTCTTGGCCGGGCCATAGAAATTCCGCAGCCCAAAGAGGAGGATGTGTTTTTTTCCTCTGCGGGCAATTTCATGGGCGGCAATGTAAGGCTTCCGCTGGGATATGTGATTTTCATAAAGGCGAAGGAATATCTTGAGCTTTCCGAGCAGGACAAGTATCAGGTAGCCCGCTTGGTGGGCGCGATAAACAAGAAGCTGAAAGGGGAGAATGTTTTGCTCGCCGGCCCGGGCAGGTGGGGAACGACTACGCCGTCTCTAGGCGTTCCTGTTCATTTCAGCGAGTTGAGCAACATGGCGGCCATCTGCGAGGTACGGCAGGTTGTATAATTGGGAAACGGCTAAGAGTGCTTGCCCCCGAGGCTGGCATTTGCCTAGCGATGATGAGTGGACAGCACTGGAGAATGCGGTTGGCGGTAGAGATGTGGCAAAAAAGTTGAAATCCAAGAGTGGTTGGAACAGCAATGGCAATGGCACGGACGAGTTCGGATTTTCGGCTCTCCGGGCGGCTACGGCATCTCAGATGGCAGTTTCCTCTTTGCCGGCGACTACGGCGACTGATGGGGTGCCACTGAGTACAATAGCAACGGTGCTTGGCGCCGGGGCATGTACTACGACGACAGCGATGTGGGCAGGGGCGACGGCTACAAGTTATTCTTGTTCTCAGTTCGTTGCCTCCAGGACTAGCACGAAGCCTTTTTGTCAGAACCCCGATACCCCAGATGAAAAGGATTTACCCGATTGTGTAGCATGAATGTACATCGGCGAACCTATTTTCTGAAATCCTGTTAATCCTAAAAATCGGCATTTTCTATATTACCCCTTGGCCCGAACAATAAGCCCCCACAATCAAAAGGAGGCTTTTATGGCTATTCCAGCGTACATGAAGATAGACGGCATTCCAGGCTCTGTGAATGTTTCAGGCAGAGAGGGCTTTGTTGAAGTCCTTGAATTCAATCACAGGGTCTATGTTCCCACAGATAGGGACGACGGCTCGCTCACAGGCACTCGTAAGCACGATTCCCTCGTGTTTCACAAAGCCTATGACAAGGCGTCTTCGCTCCTCTACCAGAAGGTTTGCACCGGGCAAACAGTGGCGAATATTTTGATCCGGTGGTATAAGATCACGGACAGAGGCGAGGAGGTCGCTTACTTTGAGCACAAGCTCGAAAAGTGCAAAATCGCAAGTGTGCGTTCTTATATGCACAACGTGAAGGATTCCACAAAGGAGCAGTTTGTGCATCAGGAGGAGGTTACCATTCGCTACGAAAAGATAACCTGGAACTTCTTAGACGGCAACCTGCAGCACACGGATCAGTGGGATCAGAGATAACTTGGGTTTGGGGAGTAGAAAAACGCTTAAATTCATGTTTTTTCCACTCCCTACTCCCTACTAGCCACTCCCTTTACGAGTTTATCAACATTTACTATATTTACTCATATGCTTCTTGACCTTTTACAAAGAGAATATGCTGCCAAGCTGAAAGGCGGGCTTTATCATAAAACGCAAATTCGGTTCGCTTATAATTCCAATCGCATAGAAGGTTCAAAATTAACCGAGGACCAAACTCGCCATATTTTTGAAACGAATACCATATACACGGGCGAAAAGGAAACCGCGAATGTTGATGACATTTTGGAAACAGTGAATCATTTTGCCTGTTTCGATTATATGCTCTCCATAGCAAAACAGAATTTGTCCGAAATTATAATAAAAAAATTTCATAAAATCCTTAAAAGCGGAACCAGCGATTCAAAAAAAAGCTGGTTTAATGTAGGAGCATATAAAAAACGGCCCAATATCGTAGGAAACGTTGAAACAACTCCGCCGAAAAAAGTAAAGCAGGAAATGCAAAATCTGTTAAATTCCTATTTAAAAAAGAGAAATATAACATTTAAAGATATAATTGAATTTCATTGCAAATTTGAAAAAATACATCCCTTTCAAGACGGAAGCGGCAGAGTAGGCAGGCTTATCATATTCAAGGAATGTCTAAAACACAACATTATCCCTTTTATCATTAACGATGAGCATAAAACATTTTATTACCGCGGTTTGCGGGAATACGAACAAATTAGAGAGTACTTGTTGGATACTTGCCGCTCTGCCCAAAATGAGTACAAGAGAATAACGGAGTATTTTTACAAGAAGCCTCTGGGTAAGGGTTAATTTTTTATTGTTTGTCAATAATTGTCAATAAAATTGCTATATTAGCCGTTGTGCTACCGTCTATTTCCATAATAATTTGCAGTCGCAATCCATCCGAAGCCTTGAGTGTTAGGCGTAATTTGCTCGGTACGGCAAAATATCCTAAAAGTTTGGAGATAATTGTCATAGACAACAGGGAAAAGAATGAGGGGTTATGTTCCGTGTATAACCAAGGTGTAGCAAAGGCTAACGGCAGAGTTTTGGTGTTTATGCACGAAGATGTTTGGATGATGGAAAAAGAATGGGACGTGGTTCTTTTAAAAAAATTTCGAGAATTGCCGGAAATGCAAATTTTAGGGGTTGCCGGTTCTGCCTATCTGATTCATCATCCTTATGCCTCGTGGGCTGCAGCTAGTATTCCTTACACTTTTGGAAAGGTTGTGCACCTTACAGAAAAAAATAACGAATTTTTTCTTACGCTTTTTAATGAAAGAGATGGTGACCAGGAGGCGGTTGTTGTTGATGGACTGTGGTTTGCTGTTCGCAAAACCCTTTTTGAAAAATGCCGCTTTGACAGTGAAACATTCACAAAATTTCATTTCTATGATTTGGATATTTGCATGCAGGCTCTTGAATTCGGAAAGGTTTTTATTACAACGGATATTCGAGTTTTGCATAAAAGTGAGGGAGCTTTTAAGGAAGAATGGAAAAGGTGGAGCGAAATTTTTGTTGAAAAATGGAAGGATAAACTGCCGGTAAAAACCTGCAACGAACCTCCGCCTCCGAACAAACTTTTGAAACCTGGCAAGATTGATTTACGGGGAAAAGTAAAAATACCAAGGTGGTGATGTTTTATGAAAATTTTTGTCTATTCGTATTTGGAAACCCTAGATTACCTAAAGCATCCGTATTATTCTTTGCATCAAAATGATGTGGAAATAACCGGCGACAGTGGGCATTACTACAGTGATTTAAACGGATGCAAGCACGTATATAAAAATTACAAAGACGAAGATTATCTAGGAGTTATGCAGTACCGCAAATGGCTGTTAAATCCGGTATCCGGAAAATTGTTTAGCGAGATAAGTTTGCGGGGAGTGTTTGAATATTTGCAGGGGGAATGCAAAATCGTAGTTTCAAAACCTCTTGAATATGTGAGCATGGCAAAACAATTTATAAAAATACACGGGAAGGATATGTGGGATTTTCTAGAAAATCTGATTAAAGAAATGCACCCTGATTTTTATAAACATTGGAATGAATATATGGAGCAGGAACAGTATTTTTATGCAGCGAATTTATATATAGCAAACAATAAATTTTTCATGGAATACCATTCTTGGCTTTTTGAAATTTTAGATGAAGTGGATAAACGCTTGGACTATAAAACCGGCAGGGATTTTTATCAGCAACGAATACCGGGTTATTTTGCAGAGAGGCTTTTTAATCTTTATTTTCAAGTGACAAAACCAATTTTTATTCTAAGTGATTCAAATATTTTTGAGGCAACCGCAGATATTGAGAAAAAACTAAGGTTTCCCAAGGTTTGAATTAAGTTATAACAGCATCTATTCACTACATACAAGATAAAAATTTACTATATTATCCTGTATGGAAGATAATATTAGCATAACCTTAGACGAAGAAAAAACAATTGAATTTAACAGTGAAAAAATAGAGTGTATTCCTATTTGGAAATGGATTTTATAAAACAAGCCACCCGGTTAAACTCGAAACAAAAAAGAATGCACAACTCAAAACACACAAAAGTTGCAAAACAGCCGCAATAATAGAAACCATTTTGCTCACCTCTCCAAGTGCTAGAAGTCTATAAAAAACAAGCGAAATACAGGCTATGAAAAAACCCGATATCGAAAATGCCAAGTAATAATTCCGGTTAAAATTTTCAAATAGCGGATTATATGGAAACAGCAAATTGAACCAAAGCAAAAACTGTATTGAAAGGCTAAATAAGAGAGGGAAAATTATAGGCAACACAAACATTTAAAAAACCTCAATTGATAATTTAGAATTTTTTTCCAGCATCTTTTTTTTCACGTCCTCCAAAAATTCCTTTTTAAGCGGTTTAACCGTATTCTCTGCGGTTTGGCGAACCACAGAATAAAGCTGAACGCTCAACAGATTTTGGGGATTAGTCTCGTAAATTCTCTGCACAATTTGAACATAGCTCTCAATTTCCGCATCGCTTGGAATTTTGCCTTGTGCTTCGCAAAACATAGTTTGTATTCGCAAAGGGAACTTTGAAACAATAAATTTTAAATTGCTTTCTATTGCGGCAATATTGATTTTTTTTTGAGGATTATCTATAAATTGCAGAAATTCATCTGTGCCTGCATCAAGTTTGCCCCAAATTTCGGTTAAATGCCCTAAACCATCGCATATTTGCGTAGCATTTGTTATGAGCGTGAGTTTGGGATTTTCCGGGCATTCGCTTTGAATTTTTTGCAATGCCTCGCACAACTCGGCAAAATACGGGTAAATGGTCGGTTCACCGTCTCCGCTTAAAGCTATATCTTTTAACATTCTGTTTTTTTCTTCAACGCTTGGAAAATGCTCGGCTAATTTTGTTTGGCGATATATTGACAATAACTTTTGCAACTCAAAAATAATTTCATCTAAAGCCGGAAATTTTATCTTTTTTTTCTCGGAATCCCTGCAAACCTGGCAATAAATGCAACCAAATGAACAAACTCCGTTTGGAGTGCAGTTTATGCCGATGGATAAACCTTTGGCTCGTCTTGATATTACCGGATACACAAAATTGAACCCCGCAAACCTGCGATTATGATCCGCCCAAAATTTCGATAATTCAGAAGTTAACATATAATCTCAACTGATATATATTCAGAAATTCAAACCTTTCATCTTCCGCTTCTTCCAAACCGGCTGCTACACGATCGCTAAGTTGCCACTGGCAAGATAATTCCAAAAAACGAGTTATAGCAATACGCAAATCCGCAGAAAGTTCCTCTATCATATAATCCTTGATTTTCGCATTTGGAAAAAATACCTCGCCGAGCATGTCTAAAGTTACATATCGTAGAATAGAAAACCTCATATTCAACGAATTTTCCCAGCCGTAATCGTAAATTTCGGAGGTGGCCTTGGTAAATAAGGACCTTGAATTTTTGCTCGGAAGCAATATCTTTCTCCTTATGGTTTGCCGAGCAGCAAATCCCGTTTGTGCTGAAATATCCACGGCGTTAGAGACAACAGGCTGTATGTTTAACCCAATGCCCTCACCTATTCTAAGAGGGTCAAACGGATCTCCCAAGCGAATTTTTTCGTCATCACCTATCCAATAGTATTCCGGAAAAATATGAGTTTTTACATTCACCCTTGCATACGGACCCATCCATTCCAAAAATCTGTACACAAAGGAAGTTTGGAATTGCAGCAAATCCTGGGCTATGCTCCACTGAGCATCCTGCTTATCTTCATTTAGCCACTGCATATTTTCCCTAGTGTATAGTTCAGTTAGCCAAAAAACTTTTGGTGGTGTGTAAAGCATGCGCAAGCGCAAATCCCCGAGCGCATTCCATGCACTGTTCTTCTGTTTGCTCGTTGTTCTAAGTGTTGTATAGCTGGCAGAACCGCCAAGCCTTAGCCCATAAGTCCAGTTTGAATTTTTTGCGGCGTTTATGCGCATTTCATGCACTCCGCCGGCGATTAACCGCCCGGTGCTTTCTTCAAAAACAAGCTCAACATGGCTTAACTCGCCCGGATTTACCTGCACTGTTATATAGTTCAAAATGGAACTCGCATTTTCACCGCTTCTGGAAATTCTATACACCTGCGGAGGCAAAATCCATGTTTTAACATCGTTCATTCTCTCTTGGGTCAAGCCAAAACCCCTGCCATAACTCTCTCCGTTGCTAACGGCAAAAACTTCGTAACTCTCGGAAATAAACTCGCCGTCTTCATTTATCGTATTAACCACAAGGCCGCCCCAGTCCGGCGGAATCAAAGTGGTTTTTCCCTCCTTTACTTCAACTTTGTATTCAATTCTCTTGTCTTTGGTGCCGGAACCCATAATAACCGTATAGTTTCCGTAAGGCACAACCAAGCGAAAGCCGTGTTTCCCTGTCCATTCTCTTCCGATATATTCTTTTAAAAGCGTATCTGTTCTTATGGCTATATACTCCGGTTCCAAACGGCTTTCCGTAAAGCGGGGAATAAAAATTGCACCCAACCCCATTCCTATGAATGTTTCATCCCTATTCAACTGCTCTCCCAAATCCGGAGCCGACCAACCTTTATAAGTGTCATTTTCTTTAGTCTCCTCTTGCTTTTGCACAAGTTTTTTGCTTCGTTCCAAAACGACTTCGGAATCCATGATCTCTACACCCGGAAGTTCCGGCGACGGTGCCGCAAACGCAAATGTCTGAAACAAGATAATTGCTAACCACTTGTTGCTTGCCACTAGCCACTCCCTGTCTTTCACTATATATCCTCTGGAGGAGGCAAAACTTCCATCTCAATAGGAGGGCTAACCGGAATCTCTTCTATAGGTTGAACTCGTGGCTTGCTCACCATCGTATTCATTACGGAATCTATATCGGCAATGGCTTCGTTGTTTATAAGCTCCAATAGTTCAGACAAACCTCGCACAACGTAAATCGGCTCCAAATTGCTGACTTTTTTACGGTAGTCCCACTCCCTGCTCCACAAAACTTTTCTTGTTTTATTATCCTGTAAATTCATGTTCAGTGCCAGATGCGCATACCATTCATCCTGATTATCGTATTCCTCCAAAGCCCTAACTATTCCGTTTATGGTAAAATCCGGTTCCTCCACATCCACGCTTCTTCTAACCTCTGAAAAAATTTTAGCAGCAGTTAAATGGCGAAAAAGCATATCGGATACCAAATATTCCGGCTTAACCGCCCACAAATCATAATTGTAATAGTGCAGCTGATAAGGGGATTGCCTATATACTATATTATTGCGGCGATAGGCCTCCGATACATCAAAATCCTTTACCCTAACCGTATATGGATAGGCTTTGTTAAGCATTTCCTTTGGGGTAGGCACATAATCAAGTTGATAATAGCTGCTCTCTATAGCCCGCCCGAAAAAACAACCGAGAAAAGTCAAGATTATTGCGCCTACCGCCAGCCACTTCACACCGTTCATAACTCACCTCACCCTTTGTAGCTTTTCTTCACTGCGAATCAAGAGAGAGGGATTTTCCCTCACTTGACGGCTAACATCGTTCAAGTTTTCCACCGCTTCTCTTAAATAGCGAACTGTTATAGACAAATCTTCCTGATTGCGGTAAATAAGCATATCTCCCCTCTTGGCCAAAAGTTCCACGGCTTTTGCTGCATCGTTTGCGCTTTTTACTACCGCTTCTATCTGCAAATTTTGAATTTTTCGGTCTGAGTGCAAAACCAGAGAATCCATCCTCGCTACAACCACTGCTATTTTGCTCTCTATGGCTCTCAACTCCGTAACGGCAGCATTTGAATTGTCCAAAAATTGACCAGCCTGTTTAGGAAGCTCGTTTATCTCTTTTGAATTTCTCGCCAGAACCGAGTCTATCCTTGAGGTTATTTTATCTAAACTGGCAGTTGTTTTGTCTAAATTTACCGATATGCTGGCTAATCGCTTTTGATTATGCTCATCTGTAATAGTGAGCAAATTATTTAATAGGCCTTCAAATTTCTCTGCTATGCTTTCCACCTGTCCGCTGATTTGCTTAAATCCGCTAACCGAAGACGGTATAAAATCCCCTCTTTTGGCATTTGTATCACTTGGTGCACCACCGCTGAGTTCAATGCTTTTTAGCCCCGTCAAAGAAATTCCGCCTATTAAATTTGCGGTCATGGTTGTTTTTACCGGAGTGCCGGCAGAAACCTCAAAATTCACTATAACCGCGGTTAAATCTTCAGTGTCCACCTCTAAATTTGTAACCTGCCCCACCACTATTCCGTTTAACTTGACTTTTGCGCCCGGATTCAATCCGTCAACAGATTCCGTAAAACGGGTTTTATACGGCATATACTTTTCCGTTATTTTTTTTCCTATTAAAAACGCTGCTGTCCCCAAAATCAAAAAAGACACGAACAGCACAAAAATGCCGAGCCTTATTCTCTCTGCTTTAGTGGTTTCCATTACATTGAAACGTAGAAAAAACGGCGGGATTGCAAAACAACCCCACCGCTAAAACAGCTAAAAGAAATTATTTCTTTTTGCCGCCTTTCTTTGTGGTTGCATTAGCTTTTAGAGCCGCGCCTACTTTGAAAGCAACTGTTTTTGAGGCTTTGATTTTGATTTTCTCGCCTGTTTTAACATTGCGGCCTTCACGAGCCGGACGATCTTTGACTCTAAAAGTGCCAAAGCCAATTAATTGGACTTCACCGTCTTTCTGCAAACCTACTTCAACTGCCTCCAGAACAGCATTAACTGCACGTTCCGCAGCGGCTTTGCTTTCTAGACCAGCTAGCTCTTTTACCTTTTCAACCAGGTCAGGTTTTTTCATAAATATCTCCTTTATATGGAATTCATGTACAAATTTAACTTTTTTTTCGGAAAAAAGCAAGGGTAAAAGAAAAAAAAATTTACATTATGCTTGTATGTTCTCGCCCGCAGCAGGAAAATTGACTAATCCGCGACCAAAGGATTTTATGATTGCAGTTTGCAAAGACAAAATTCTCTTCCCATTAAAATACCATGAAATATATAGAGATGCAACAGCTTTTGATATTGGAATTTACAACGGGAAACGGCTTGTTTGCCTAAATTTGCCGGACTTGGAGCATGGTATTCCCCTGCGAACTTTTTTTGCGGAAGAGGAGCCGGAAATAGCCCATATAGCCGCTTTTGCCTCTCATTTGGTCTGGTGGAGGGCCACTTACAAGCATTGCCCTACTTGCGGCAGCCCGCTAAAAGAACATGATTTTGAGCGGAGTTTGCATTGCGAAATCTGCAAAGCCGATTTTTATCCGGTTATTTCACCGGCAATTATAGTCTCTGTTCTCAAAGAAGGGAAAATTTTGCTCGCACACAATACCGGTTTCCCATCGGGGCGCTACAGCCTGATTGCGGGCTTTGTTGAACCCGGAGAGAGCTTGGAATCCGCTGTTCACCGCGAAGTTGCGGAAGAAGTCGGCCTTCGCATAAAAAATCTGCGCTATTTGGAGAGCAAACCGTGGCCGTTTCCCAACTCCCTTATGGCAGCTTTCACAGCGCAGTGGGAAAGCGGGGAGCTAAAACCGGACGGCATTGAGATTGAGCGAGCCGCTTGGTATGCACCAAGCGATGAATTGCCGGATTTGCCGCCAAAAGGATCTGTTGCCAGGAAGATTATAGATGAGTGGCTGGCTGGCTACAACGGGAATGCATATAAGAGTTTTTCCGGGGTTGCGCAATAAAGGGTGTTGCCGTGGATGCTGATAGAGGCACCACTGCCGAAAATAGCGTATTTTTTTACAACCTTGCCGGAATTTATGTCTATGGACACAATAGAACCGTCTTGGTCCAGCCAAATGCGCGAACCGTGCAAAACAGGTTTCATGGCCGCAGACCCCTTGCTCTTAAAAGTCCAAACATGAGTGCCGCTTGGGATTTCATAAAGCGAAAGATTTTGGTTTGCCTCGCCTATAAGCGCATAAATTTTTCCGTCTATTTCCGGCAATTCAATAGAAATTATAGGGGAATGCGCAGAAAAAGCCCCAAGTTGCTTAAACGACTCCGATTCGGAAAAAATTTGAACTCCGCCATCTTCTAAAACTACGGCAAACAAGCCGTTTTTGGATTTGAAATCATAAGCGGCACCGCTGAGTTCCAAGTTAAATTCCTTGTCCACTTTCATTTCGGGGGAAAGCAAGGCTATTTTCCCTTGTGAAAGCGAATATACGCCTCTTTCTCCACGAGACAAAAATACCGGCGCAGAACTCACCTTGCGAGAGCCTTTAAGGCTTGCCAGCGTAGAATATTTTAATACAAAACCGTTCCAAAGCCCTACGTAAATGAAGTCTTGGCTACGCAAAAAAGAAAAAGGCACTCCCGGCATTTCAAAAGAAGAATTAGTTTGCTCTTTAAGCGAAAACAGCGATAACCAATAACCGGAATTCAAAATAAGCCAAGGGGGGTAATCATCCGACAAAGTGTATTTCCTATCCTTAGGAAGCTGTATTTCGCCGTCTGCGCTACCGGTTTCCAAAGAAAATTTCAATAGGCTTTGAGAGCCATCGTCATAAACAAAAAGTGAGTTCGCATCGCCGAACATTTTGGGATAAGATATTTTAGACGAAACCGGCAAATACTTAACCCACTTAGCCCCAAGTTTTTCCGCATATTTTGCAAAAATAAGCGGAGAAAGGTCGCGTTCTCTGGAGCCGTATATAACCGCTCGCTTCCATGCGCTATCACTGTTTTCCCGCATCGCGATATTGTACCAAGCAAATGCATTTCCGCTTTCAAAAGCGAGCAAAGAGTCCACATTATTGCCAACCGGAGACGTTAATTTCCGATAGTGTTTTGTGTATAAAATTTCGGCATTTCCATTTTGCAAATAAAAGAACACAGAATCCAATTCCGCAATTACGGTATCGATTTTTCCGTCTATCTGGTAATTCCATAATTTATTCAAAAGCGTATCAAATACCGATATGCCGCCGTTTTTCTGGTATGTGCCTATAAGCCCAACACCAGGTTTGAAAAAAAAATCGCCATCGCTTTTTGCCGTGGAAACAAGCTCTCTAGAGTTTTTATTCAGCAAGCTGATGTTTCCGCTTATGTCTAAGACATAAATTTTGTCTCCGATGTCTTTTATATCTTGCACCTCAAGGGTTGATATTCGCCAAATAGGAGGATTTAAGCCATTGCTAAGGCTATAAAAATAAAGCGAACTTTCGCTGTAAAGAAAAATGCCGTCAAAAATCAAAAATACTTTTGCGGGTTTGTCTGCAAAAGGAATGCTCCAAGTTTCGGAGCCGTTTTTTTTTGAAATTAAACGCAGAGAATTATCCGGGCATTTGTACACTATATGCTGCGCAAGATACAATTCGCCTTCCATTTCGCAATTTGAAAGACGCGTTTCTTTTTGAAAAGTTATGCTATCGTTTTTTCGTTGCTCAAAAATTTTTTTTCCGCTTGCCATTTTTACACTTTCTTTTTTGGCTCCCAATATTTTTTCTTTGTTTGCCGCAATGTATGCAAGCGAAACATTTTGCGAATTATTTTTCAAAAAAACATAGTGCTCTATCGCATTAAAAGTATCGCTTTTTGCCTCTGCTATTTTTGCCAAATACAAATGTGCTTTCAGCTTTTCGCTCATTGAAGCATCCGGCAAATCTAAAGATTGGCGAAACATTTGCTGTGCCTTGGCAGTATCGGCATCAATGCTCAAAATATAAGCCGCCTCCTGAATTTTATCATTAACAGGAGAAGCAAAAAGGGTTATTGAGAGGAGAATTAGAATCAACGTTAACAGTTGAAAGTTGAGAGTTGAGAGTTGAGAGTTAAAAAATGCAGCCTTCTTGTTAGCGCAATTCTCCACTCTCCATTCTCCACTCTCAACTTTATTACGCATCCAACTTATACCCCATCCCTCTTATGGACAATATGAGCCTTGGATTTTCCGGGTCGTCTTCTATTTTTTGCCTGAGCTTCACTATGTAGTTATCTATGGTTCTCGAGTTTGAACTGGAGTCTATTAACTGTATAAGATCTTCCCTCGATATAACCTCGCCGCTCCGCTTGCAAAACAGATGAAGAATTTGAAACTCTCTGGCATTCAAATCCAACAGTTCTCCGTTTTTAGTCGCTTCGTATTTTTTAAAGTCCAGCCTAATACCGTTAAACTCGGCAGACTCACCGTTAAAAATCGAAGATTCCATTTGCATAGCGAGCTTTCTAAAAAAAGCGTTAACCCGCGCCAGCAACTCCAAAGTTGAAAAGGGCTTAGTTATGTAATCGTCTGCGCCTATGTTTAAACCCATGACTTTTGAAGATTCTTCGCCTTTTGCAGTTAGCATTATGATAACCAAGCTCGGATATTTTTTTCGCAAAATGCGACAAACATCAAAGCCATTTTTTTTAGGCATCATAACATCTAAAAGAACAAGGTGAGGTTCAAACTCGTCTGCCTTCTGCAGAGCTTCTTCGCCATCGCCGGCAACAGCAACTTGGTAATCTTCCATTTCCAGGTACTCTTGCAAGCCGGCCCTTATGAATTCTTCGTCTTCGACAACTAGTATTTTGTATTGCATATCTATTTTTGTCCTAAATATTTGCGCCCAATGTTGTTATCATTATCTTTATATTCCACATAATCAGGGATAAAATCTTTTTTATAAGAGAAGGAGAATTTTGCGTTGCAAGTTTTTTCCGAGCGTAGCTCGCCCTCGGATCCTTTGAACGGAACGTTCGTTGCCTTGAATAGCCCATTCACAACTTTATCAATGGAACACCACCCGCCGCCTACATATTTAGCAAAGGTCGAATCTCCGGTTTTTGAAACCAATTTGAGTTTGCCGGGCACAAAAGCAACATTGTTGCCGGTAGAGTTCCAAACGGAAATTTCGCCTGTGGTGCCGACCGGGCTTATATTCAAAATCGGCACAGCCAAAACATAGCCGTATTTATCGACCATGCGGCTCGCTTTCTGCCCGATTATATCTTCTGCAAAAATTAACCAAGTGCCGCGGTTTTTAATGCGAATGGCATTAAGGGCTTTTTTCAAATCGGGATTGTTCGGAGCCACCACCTCTGCCTCTAAAAGAGCATATTCGGCAGTGATTTCGTTCTCTGCCCCACTGGAATTTTCAAGGGCCTGCTTGACAATCGTAGCCTCTGCCTTCTTGCGTGCCGTCTCTGCGTTGCCTGCGTTTATGCCGCCCCTCTTGGCTATGCTGACTGCACTGTCCAGATTGCGGAAACCCTGTAGGATGTATTCATATTCGGCGGCGTCTTCAACTTGCCCGATTCCGATTTCGGATAGAGCCAGCACCACAGAATCTAGGGTGGCAGCCTTCTTGGTGTTGGGCAGGTGCTTGTGAATCTGCTCCACATAAGAGCGAATTAAATCGTCGCTGCGGTTTTTTTTGGAGGTTTGCTTTGCAGCACTTGCGTATGCAATTACAAAGCTGTCGTAGAATTCATCTGAAATCTTGCCTTTCTGCAAGGCGTTTGTATAGGAGTTAACGGCGTTTCTGAACTTGCCCTCCTTGTAATAAGAGTCGCCGGAGCTTTCAAGTTTGCCCTTACAACCGGCAAAACCCAGTAAAAAGGCAACAGAAACGAAAAGAAAAACGCTTTTTTTGAACATAAAACACCTCATAGTTGAAGTTGGAATACTATTTACAATAAAAATAGTTCTTTTTTTTGAAAAATAAAATATTTTATGGTAAAAGAGTATTTCTTATGAAAATCCTTGTAATTTGCTCAGAAAGCTATTCTGCGAACGATAGCCCTCTTGCTAGGGCTGTTGGCAGTATCGTGTCTGCCTATCGCAGGTGGGGGGCTGAGGTTTTGGGTTTTTCGCCGTATTTTTCCAAATTTGCAAATGAAAGTGATACCAAGATAGGTCGGAATTTTATTGAAAAATTGGGAAATAGGGAATATTCCGTGCTGAGAAGCTCTTTTTGCAAAGACGATTTGTTTATTCAATACGAAAATTATTTCGGCAGAGCCGGCATATACGGCAACCCCGGTGAAAAATCTTACTTAGATAACCACCTGAGATTTTCCTTTTTGGTATCTGCTGCCTTGAACTGCTGCGTGGAAATGAATTTTAAACCGGACGCCATCCATGTTCACGAATGGGGTGGCATTGCCGGCGCACTTGCAAAAACCGCATATAAAGGCTGCTTTGAAAATGTCCCTGTTGTGCTGACCATACACAACATGCGTTACGATTACCACTCCAACCCGGATGACATATCGTTAATCGGCTTGCCACCGGAAGGTTTTGACATTGACGGTTACGAGTTCTGGGGAAAAGTCAGCATGTTAAAAGCAGCGATTCTTTACTCGGATAAAGTGGTGTTTACATCTGCAAGCTATCTGTTCTACCTGCTTTCTTCGGATTTGCACGGTGGAATGCGAGGTTTTTTGGAGAGCCAAAAGAAGAAGCTCTTCTGCATTCAAAGCGGCATAGATTACACACTCTGGAGCCTTCCGAAAGAAGGGGCAGAAGCCTTCAAAAAGCAAAAAAAAGATACTTTGAGGGCAGATATCGGCCTTGCATTAGATTCCAATCTGCTTATATATTCGCATTTGGATTCATATTCCGGCAGCACGGCTCAAGTTATATCCACTATCCTAGCAGATCTGCTGAATATGGATTTGCAACTGGCAATAGGCATATCGGAGACAAATGCCAATTATCCCTATTTTGCAACCATACAGGAAAAGCATCCGCACAAAATGGCGCTCCTTCCGCTGGACGAAAGTGACGAAAGCCTGTACCAAAGGCTTGTCGCTGCCGATATGATTTTTTCAATAGAACCGAGCGAGCCGTCTTTATCGATTTTCATAAAAGCCCTTGCTTCCGGCACAATCCTTGTTTCCAACAAACGTTCGCAAAGACCTTTCATATTTTCAAGATCGTATATACCGAATTTGGAAGAGGCCAATTCAAGCGCCAATTCCTTTATTTCGGAAGAAGCCTACCCTGATATGATTTTGGAGCAGGTACGCATTGCCGAATCCATTTTTTACGAAAAAAAGAGCCTGTGGTCCAAGCTCGTTCGCAATGCGAATTCGGTCAGGGTATCTTGGGATGATACAGCCAAGAATTATTTACTACTTTTAGGTTCCACGGGTCTATAGCTCAGTTGGTTAGAGCAGCGGACTCATAATCCGCTGGTCGCAGGTTCAAGTCCTGCTGGACCCACTTTCCCCGTCCAGCCTAATTTCTCTCTCAAGGCCGGAACAAAGCCGGAATCACCGGTATGGGCAAAGCGGGTTACCCAGCGGCTGCGGCAAATTCTGAGCTGGGCTTTTTCATTTAACTGTTCGGTGAAATGCCCGTCAAAAACCATTTCTGCTGTGCTCCCCGGAACGCATTTTATTTTGCAAACCGAAGAAGCCGGAATAACAATGGGCCTCACCGAGAGGCTCCTAGGATTAACAGGATTCAAAACAAAAGCCTCTGCCGAAGGATATACTATAGGACCTCCTGCCGCAAGGTTGTAAGCGGTGGAGCCTGTGGGTGTGGCGAGCATCAAGCTATCTGCCCAATACTGCGTTAAAAACTTGTCATTGATTTTAACTTCAAGGTTGATCATTTTTTCCGGAGCGTGAGCGTGTATAAAAATTTCATTCAAAACGGTACGGCTTAAAATTTTTTTATTCTTCAAATAAACGCTGCAATCCAGCATTAAGCGGTCTTGGGTGTTGAAAGTTCCGTTTGAAAGAGCATCCAAAACAACCGGAATTTCTTCCAGTTTGTATTCCGCCAAAAAACCGATGCGCCCGGCATTTATGCCCACTATCGGGATTTGCTTTCCGCAGGCTATATGCGCCGCAGAAAGCACCGTACCGTCTCCGCCTATGGCAACCAAGACATCGCATTTCTTTAAGCGAGTTTCCGGAGCGTAAATTATCTTATCGCTGCGATTTTTGCCCCAAAGCTCTATAGCTTTCAACGCTTCCAACAACTTGGAATTTTGCTCTTTGCGCAGTACTATGCCGATATTCATTGTCTAAACCCCGGATACACCTTTTCCACGCATTCAATTCCTGCAACCTCATTTTTTCCTTTTGCCTTTTTGTTTAAAACATACAGAGCAAGACCTATTACCGGATGATATTTACAATCAAAGCAATCACATTCAATTTCGGTTTTGCCTCTCAAAATTAAGCCGTCTTCGTAAAGACCGGATTCTATGCCTGCCGCTTTTAAATTCTCATAAAGGGTTGATAAAACCGGCTTGCAAAAATCCGTAGCCCATAGCGGCAATTTCAAAATAGTTTCGCCATCGGCAAAACAAGCCAGTGCTGCGAGCAAAGGGATTTCGTCAAGACAGGTGGATAAAATTTCTGCGCCAAGACGCTTGCCTGCAAGTTCCTTTGCGCTCTTGACTTTTAAATCACCCCAAATATCGTTTCCTCTTTCATGGCGAGCGATAATCTCAATATCCGCACCCAATCTTTTAAACGCTCCGAAAATTCCGGCACGGCTTGTATCCAAGCTAACCGCCTTTATCGTTATTTCCGAGTCTGGAATTAAAGAAGCAGCCAAAGTCAAAAAAGCGGCTTCCGTTACATCGCCCGCTATGAATCTGTCCCTTGCCAAAAGAGACGGCACAGGAGGAATATCGCAAATCCACTTTCTCTCGTTTTTTATTCCCTGCATTCGGGCCATGCGTTTGGCAAGCTGGTCGTTTTCATCAGGGCCATCTTGTTTCCATTCCAACTCCGCACCGAACGCCATCAATTCTCTGATTAAGGAATTTTTCACAGTGATTTTCTCTTCGCAATGAAAAGGAGTTCCGCCCAGCAAGCTCTCTATTATTTTTTTATTCCGTTTTTGGTGAGGCAATTCATTCCCTACCCAATCCAAATTCAAATCTTTCTCGCATTTGAAATTTACGCCTACGATTTCCCATTGATCTTCGTTTGCATGAACAGTTGCGCCAAGTTCCCTCAAATAATTCGCGAAAACAGCGAATTCCGGTGTTGCCTTAACTCCATGTATAATGGAATTGCCGTTTGCCAAAGCCGCTAAAAATGCACAATTGAAAAACGTTTCTTTTTCCGTGTGAAGTTTAAATTCGCCTTTTATGCCGGTTATGTTCATCGTTTTTCAATCCCCGATTAGGACGGTTGAACAGCCGCTCGTAACCGTTCCGCCATGAGCAGTGGAATCGCCGATTCGAGCAGCGGGCTTTTTGTTTATGAATACGGAACCCGATCCTTGTGTAATTGTGTCCAGCACTCCAACGCAAAAACATGAATCCCCTGCCGTAGCGGCCGGCATTTTGCCGACTAAAACATTTGATGCTCCGCTTGTAATTGCACCGCCGATATGGGGAATAGGCGGCGTTCCGGGAGTCTGCGCCGGGCATGTGTGCATATCCGAAACTCTAGCTGCAAAAGGCATTATGTTCTTTTCCTCGCGTATATTCCGTTGTCTTCCAAAATTTCAATAGCATTATCGGCATCGCTTTCCGCCTTGAATGCCAAAAGCAAAGTTCCGCCAACACCTTCCCTTACCTTCATAAGCTCAATATCTCTGATATTTATGTTTTTTTCCGCAATGGGGCCTAAAGCTCTTAATATTGAGCCCGGTTCGTCCGGTATGTGCGCCACAACTTCATGGAGCGGATAGGCGTAATTTTTTCTTGTTTCCAGATTGCATCTGGTTTGGTTGCCGCGCAGAAAATTATCCTCAAGCGCACCCAATTGCTCGGTGGAAAGTTCTCTTTTTATTTCCGACATTTTTTCCGCATAAGTTTCAAGAGCTTCCGTTATATTTTTCTTGTTGGTTTCCAAAATATCCTTCCACATTCCCCAAGAGGACCCTGCTATGCGGGTCATGTCTCTAAAACCGCGCCCCGCCAAGTGCAAATGATTCTTTGCCGTATTTTGCGAAATACCGGCTGCTATTGACGTGCTGAGAAGTTGCGGAGCATGGCTAAGCCACGCCATTGCAAAATCATGTTCCTCCGGCGAAATTTGCATGGGTCGGCTACCCAAAAAAAACAAAAGCTCATTTAAAATTTCCGGCAATTTCGTTAAATTTTTAGGTAAACAATAGAGCCAATAGGCATTTTCAAAGATAGAAGGATCGCTATGCTCAATGCCTCGTTTTTCCGACCCTGCCATAGGATGCCCCCCCACAAAAACAAAGGGCGGCGGCAAGGCAAAACCCATGCGGCAAATCTGTTCTTTTGTGCTTCCAAAGTCGCTGACCACAACCTCGCTGCGGAGCAACCCGGCATTATTTTTTAAAACTTCAATAATCGTTAAAATATGTTTTATGGGGCTGCACAATAAAATCAAATCCGAATTCGGCAGCCAATTTTGAACATCTTCGTATTCGAAAAGCTCATCTGCCATAGAGAGTTCCCTAGCTTTTTGCAGAGTTCCCTTTGAGCTAACCGCACGAATTGTAATTCGCTGCCCTGCCTGCCTAACCGCAGTTGCAACCGACCCTGCGAGCAAACCAAAGCCGACCAATGTGATGCGTTTATCCATAGCTCTCCATTTTAATTGACTCTTCTATTATCTTTTTAAAAATTTCTTTTACAAATTCATCGCTCATAGGGCCTTGATTTTTTTGCGCCACTCTGTTTAAAATGGTCTCTTCTCTTTTCGGGTCTGTTATGGGCAAGCCTTGCTCGCGTTTTATTTTTCCGATTTCAAGCACGTGCTTAACACGTTCATTTAAAAGCAAAATCAGTTTATCTTCTATTAAATCTAATTCCTGCCTTAAAGTTTCTATTTCCGGAGTCATAAAACCTCTAAATTTCAAAATCCGCTACGGTTTTGGACTCTGCAATTCCGCTCTTTACCCACTCTGCAATTCGAACATGCGCGGGATGATTTTGATATGCTTCCAAATCTTCTTTTGTTTTGAAAGCTGTGTGCAAGCCTACATCGTAAGCTGCTGCGGTATCGTTGAAATTAACGCCGGCTTCTATTGAAACTGCATTTGGAATTATACTCTTCAAAGCATTTAATCTCTGCACTAAAACTTCCGCATTTTCCCTTCCCGTGCGGTTATCTGCCATAGGCTTCATTTTCCAAAGAACTAGGTGTTTTATCATGAGGGTAATATAGTAAGTAAGAATTTCTACCTTCTTGCCATGACCCCTTTTGCCCTTTTGCGCATAGCCTTCAAAGCTTTGGTAAGGAACAGAATGAGAACCTTTCTCTCTGTGCTGGGCATAGTGATTGGCGTGGCTGCGGTTATAACAATGGTTGCCATAGGCGAAGGAAGCAAACAGTCCATAAAGGAGCAAATCGGGAGCTTGGGGGCGAACGTCGTTATGATTTTCCCGAACAACCGTTCCGTAAGCGGGGTGCGGCTGGATGCATCGTCTGTTCAGCTTTTAACCATAAACGATGTTCATGCCTTAAAAAAGAAAGCCGAGTACTTAACCGCGGTTTCGCCGATAGTTTCTGCCAGAGGGCAGGTTGTAGCCGCAGGGGGAAACTGGCCCGGCACAATAACGGGCGTGTGGCCCGAATATTTGAAAATTCGCAACTATGAATTGGAAGACGGTGTTATGTTTGAGGGCGAGGAGAATATGTCCAAGGTTTGCGTTTTGGGAAAAACCGTTGCAGACAATATTTTCCCCGGTACCAATCCGGTTGGGCAAACAATTCGCTATAAAAACACCCCTTTTAAGGTTATAGGTTTATTAAAGAGCAAAGGAACAGCGGGCTTTGGGCAAGACCAAGACGATGTAATTTTAGCTCCCTTTGCCGCTGTTCAAAGGCGGATTTTGGCAACCACAAATGTACAGAGCATTTATGCCGCAACTATAAATGAGCAAAGTGCGCCTCTCGCCGTTGAAGAGGCAAAGGAGATTTTGCTTCAAGAACACAAGCTCCCTCCCGATAATGAATCTTTTCGCATTCAAACTCAGCAAGAAATCTTGGATATGGTTTCCAGCACGGCAAATCTTTTAACCGTGGTTTTAACCGCCATTGCGGGCATAAGTCTTTTGGTAGGCGGAATTGGAATTATGAACATAATGTACGTTTCGGTGACGGAGCGCACCCGTGAAATAGGACTTAGAATGGCAATAGGGGCGCGGGGTTTGGATATTTTAATGCAGTTTTTGTTTGAGGCGGTTCTCATAAGTTTAACCGGCGGTTTTATAGGAATTTTGCTGGGAGCCTGCTTCTCTTACGTGGTTAAGTTTTTTGCCAACTGGCCGATTAGCATCACCGTATCGAGCATTGTAATCAGCTTTTCCGTTTGCTTTGCAACCGGCGTTTTCTTTGGGTGGTATCCGGCACGTAAGGCGGCAAGGCTAGACCCTATTGAGGCGTTGAGGTATGAATAGTTTCTAATAGGCAAAAAAGCTCGTTAAATTTTTCCCCTCTCTCCTTGTAATTTGCAAACAACCCGAAAGATGCGCAAGCGGGAGAGAGTAAAACCGCTCCGCCATTTTCCGTATTTTCCACACACCATTCAAAAGCCTGGGATAAATCGCCGCAAATTTGCATTTTCGCTTTGCAATTTTCGCTTTGCAGGGATTTTAATATTCTCTCTGCGGTGAAACCTATCAGTGCAATTCCTTTCAGCAAATTATTTTTTGCGAGAGTTTGCGATAATTCCGTAAAGTCTGCGTGTTTTTCGGAACCTCCGAGTATAATTATAAATGGTTTGTCCATGGCTTTTGCAGCGGCTATTGCTGCTTCCGGGCGTGTTGAGTATGAGTCGTTGTAAAAAGTCATGCCTTTTTTTGTGCCTACGTTTTGCAAACGATATGGCAAAGCCTCATAGCTTTTCAAAGCCTCTATGCAAAGCGAGACATCCATTCCCGCACATTCCAAAGCGAATGTTGCAGCCGCTATATTTTGCAGTTGGTGTTCGCCTTTCACCTTGAATTCATCCATTGAAAGCGCGAGTGTTGTAAACGGTTTTTTTATGGCTCCGCTTTGTGCGGCTATTTGCACCGCACCTTCGGAGGCGGCGTTGTAAATGCAATAGTCATTTCTTTTTTGCCAACGAACCAAATTAGCTTTTGCGTCTCTGTATTGTTCAACCGAAGTGTGCCAGTCCAGATGTTCGCTTGTTGTTTGCAGAACAACTCCGATATGCGGGGAAATTCCGAGTGTCATAAGCTGGAAGGAACTCAGTTCCAAAACAACTATGGAATTCCGCTCTTGCAATAAATCCAAAGCCGGAACGCCGAAATTGCCACCAACCGAGTGCGGCACATTCAACGCTTTAAGGCAGTGAGCGATCATGGAAACGCAAGTGCCTTTTCCGAGCGTGCCTGTGACGCCGATAATTTTTTCAGGCGGATATAGTTCAAAGAAAAGTTCTATTTGGCTTGTTAACTCCGCTCCTTTTGCCTGTGCGTCCAAAATTTCCTTTTGCAGAGGGTAAACCCCTGCGGAGCGGACAATGGTTTTGCATTTGGATAGATTATCCAAATAATTTTCGCCATCGCTTTTGTCAAAAATAACGATGTCCTTTATGCCTTTATTTTGCAAAAACTTCAGGGTGCTTTTTCCTTCCACCCCAAAACCTAAAATTCCAATGGGTTCGTGCATATAGATAAATGTGAAATTAGAAATTTCCGCAATCTCAAATCCAGGTCTGAACAGCTTATTGAGAGCCACAGGTCACAGGTCGATTTGCATTGCTCCAATGACTTTTTGAACCTTGGAAGTATTGCAAGAGGGAATTTTAACAAAAAAATTGCTATATTATAAGTATGGAGCAGACTTTTACATATATTGGTGCTTTGGGCGGCATGGCCGGAATGGCGGCTATATTGACTGTATTGGCAAAACTTATCAAGGATAAGAAAGATAATCAACTAGAGGCTTTAACGCAATCGGTTATGGCTTGGAAGGGGTTATGGGAAGCCTCTACTAATGAAATTAGAGAACTTAAAATGGAGATAAAAGAATTGAGAACACAAATAGACATGCTCAAATCCGAGATAGACAAATTGCGTAATGAAAACGCCGAACTTAAAGGACAGTTAAAAGAGCATTACAAGCTAGCCTAGCGATAAGACACATATCATGTATATAATCTCCAAAAATTCCCTTTGGGAATTTATCTTTTAATCACTACACCGTCTTTGCATCCATGTGTTGCAGGGTCATAAATTTCGGCGCCACATTTTAGTTTGCATTCATGCACTTTGGGATCATAAAGGGTTTCGCCGCATTTCGGAAGCACGATGTTGTTGCTACAACCATGTGTTGCAGGGTCATAAATTTCGGTGCCACATTTTAGTTTGCATTCATGCACTTTTGGGTCGTAAAGAGTTTCGCCACATTTCGGAAGCACAATGTTGTTGCTACAGCCATGCGTTTTTGGGTCATAAAATTCCGTGCCGCATTTTGGTTTTGCAAGTGTAAATACAACATTGTCTTTGCAACCATGTTTTTGGGGATCATAAAGGACTTTACCACATTTCGGATAGACAATGTTGTAGCTACAACCATGCGTTGCAGGGTTATAAAGTACAGTTGTCCCACATTTTGGAAGCACTGTACCGTCTTTGCAGCCATGCGTTTGAAAGTTATATTCGGTTTCACCGCATACTGCGATTATGATATTGTTTTCGCATTTCTGTATTAACGGGTTATACTGTACGCCGTTGCATATAGCACGGTTAGCTATTTCTCCGGAGCAAATATAGATTGTAGGGTTATAAATTATACCATCGCATTTATTATAAATTTCTCCATCGTAGCAAAATTTCTTTTCGGTATTGAATAGCGCATCACATTCTTTTAATGCTGGAGATGGGGACGGAGCGGTGGTCTGTGCTTGAGGCTGGGCATTTGTCGCTTGCGGTTGAAGGTTTGCTGCCACTGCGCCTTTCGCCGCATCCAAACCGGCTTCTTTAAGGATTGGCAGTATTTGAGCGGGGCTTTCGGGAAAAGCCTTTAAGCAGCCTACAGTCATGCCTATATCCGTTACCTTGCTATCGGCAGGCTTTCCGAACGGAAGCTTCAACTGTACTTTTACCTTTACAACTTCAGCTACCAAATCCGTTGAAAAGCCCTGCAAGTCGGAATTGCTTTTTCCTTTAGCTGCGATTAGCTCGTCAATACATTTTTTGGAAAACCCCTGAGCAAATGCCGTTGCGCAAAGCAATACGAGCAAAGTTGCTACTTTGTAAATTTTTAACTTACAGCAAAATCTATTCATACAAATCTCGCATTAAAAGATGATTCGCCACAAATATAGATTTATTTTTTCCATTTGTAAAGGTTTTTTCATAAAATAATGTGCTTTGTCATAAAAAATGTTAGTTAACACCCCAAATCTACATTTTACTCATTATACTGAGTATTTTGTCATTGTTGTCCAACAAAAAAACATGAAAATCGTATCGCCCCGCATATTTAATGGGACAATTAAGGTTGTTTATTGCATTTACACAAAAACATATCCCTTGAGTTTCTCTCTATGTTTTATGCCTGTCTATAAGACGGCTCGGATTATTAAAAGCTTCGTGCAAGTCGGAATTTATTCTCTTGTATTCATCATAGGCTATGTCTTTTATGTGCTCAAATATTGAGTCGGAATAGTAGGATTTCCACTGTTCTTTTTTGGAAAGAACTCCGAGCAGGGATGGTTTTACAACATTGTTGTAAATTTCGTAAAATTTATTTTTAATCATATAGTTAGAAGTCTGGGTGCAAGTGCATAAAACTCACTGTATCTACAGGAACTTCATGGTTGTCCATTGAAGTTAGTTCACGAAATTTCTCGGCATGAGAATCGTTAAAATCATCCAAATTATCGGGCAGAGCCTCTACAACCCTGTCTAGCAAAGATATATTTTCCATATTAGAGAATATAGAAAACGCTGATTAACTGGTTTAGGGAGTAGGGAATGGGGAGTGGGGAGTAGAAAAACGCTTAAATTCATGTTTTTTCCACTCCCCACTCCCTACTAGCCACTCCCCTTACGAGTAAATCAGCGTTTACTGTAAATTTTCTACATTTTCCGTATGCGTTTTACATTGTTTATACTGTTTTTGCTCTCTTTTGGCTTTGCAGCCCCAAGCTATAATGATGTTTTGAAAAAAATTCAGGCTGGAGATTTTGCCGGTGCGAATTCCGGGCTGGAAACTCTGATAAAAAATCGATGGAAAGCCGGAGAACCAGAAAAATCTGTGGTGCTTTATGTTGAGAACTGCATCCGCTTGGGCAAGCTGGACGAGGCTAACCGCTACGCGGTTCAATTCTTGGATTTTTTCCCAAAAAGCCAATACCGCGCCCGTATTGAAACCTCCTTGGCCATTTTGAACGTTCTGGCTAAAGATTCATACTCCGGAGCGGAAACGCTTCGCAGAATTTTAGCTTATACAAAAAACCCTGTGGCAAAGGCAAGGGCACGAGATTTGCTTTTGCAAATTTTTTCAGCGGAGATACTGTCTGCAAACGAACTGCAAAACCTGCTTGAAAAAGGAATTGACGAAAAGCAGACAAAAGGGCGAGCGCAGTTAAGCCTTGGGCAAAAAATGCAAAAAGAAAATCGCAACAAAGCGGCGGTCTATTGGTATGGCGAAGCAAAAAAAAGCGACCCTGCTCTGGCAGCAAAAGCGGATACGCTTAAAAACGCACTGGAAGGCAAATCTGCCGGCAATCCGGTGATTCTGATTTTAGCACCGCTCTCCGGTTCTTATTCCGATCTTGGCAACTACATGGTTCAAGGGATATTGCTCTACACGGACAGCCTGAAAAACAAAGTGCAATTGCAAATTATAGATGACCACGCAGATCCGGCCACCGCATTAAAAAAAGTTAAACAAGCCTTAGCCCAAGATTCTATTATAGCTGTTATAGGCCCTCTGCTCTCGGCAAGCGCAGCAACGGTTGCGGCGTGGATGAGCGAAAAAACGCCGCAAATACCCTTGATAACCCCCACAGCTACGGACGATGGCATTGCGGAAATGGGAAAAAACATATTCCAATTGAACGTGAGTTCCGCAAGGCTTGCATCCTCAATTGCAGATTACGCCATGAATTGCCTGAAAATAAACGAGTTTGCAATTATGTCCCCTTACGGAGACTATGGTTCCCAGATGGCAGATGAATTTCAACGTGCTGTTGAACGCAGAGGCGGAGTGATTTTAGCCATGCAAAATTACGCAGAGGGCTTGGCGGATTACCAAAATGAATTCAGGCTTCTAAGAGACCGTAAGTTAACTTTGGACACTCGCCGCATGAATATGAGCAGAGGGAACAGCAATGTTTCTGCCCTTTCCAGAAGGGAGAGCTGGTTGCAAGATTCTACGCTAACTTTCTCCGCTATATTTATTCCCAGTTCAAACCCGGCCGATGCCGGTTCAATGGCGGCACAAGTGGCTTTCAACAAATTAAGGGTCGGCAATTTGCTCGGTTCTTCCGGCTGGTATGGCAGGGACCTTTTGCAAAATGCAAAAAATCATGCCGAGGGTTCTATTTTCAGCACGGCATTTTTTTCAAACGAAATAGATAACGGTCTAAAAGAATTCTCCGAAAAGTTCAGAAATAAATGGCAAAGAGAGCCGGACGGAAACAAGGTTGCCGGCTTGAGTTACGATGCAATTAGAATTGTGGATGCGGTGCTGTCCGGTTCAAATTCTTTGCCTGCCGCAATTTTGCAAAAAAAAGAATACAGTGGAGTTTACGGGAAAATCATTTTTACCTCGGACGGAGCTAACGAGAGTGTAGGGCTGATATCCGTTGAACAGGGGAAATTCACGGAGAAATCTAATTGCCTAAGCCCCGATTCGCGTGATTAAAGGATTTACGTGATTATATGTTTTTAGACGAAAAGACCATAGAAGTTGTTTCCGGCAAGGGCGGAGGCGGAGTTTGCAGTTTTCGCAGAGAAAAGCACGTGCCGCTCGGAGGGCCGGACGGCGGTGATGGCGGTGATGGCGGTAGCGTTTATTTGCGGGCTAATGAGCAATACACCACCCTTTTGGATATGGGAAACGCTTACAGATATTCCGCAGAAGCCGGTGCTACAGGCGAAACTGCGAATCGCACGGGGCGCTGTGGAAAAGATATTTATGTCGATGTTCCGAGAGGAACAATAGTCAGGGATAGCGAAGGCAGAATTTTAACCGATTTAACAGAGGGCGGTTCTGCGTGGATGGCCGCGCAGGGAGGAGCGGGAGGTCTTGGAAATTCACGCTTTACAAGCGCAACAAACCGGGCACCAAGGCAACACACAAGCGGCAAGCCGAGTGAAAAACGCATTTTAAATTTAGAGCTAAAACTCATGGCCGACGTAGGTTTGGTAGGTCTTCCGAATGCGGGCAAATCTTCGCTTGTGCGTAAAATTTCAAGTGCAAAGCCAAAAGTAGCAGACTACCCATTCACAACCATAGAACCCGTGCTGGGCATTGTACAAAACAAAGGCAGGAGTTTTGTTGTTGCAGACATTCCGGGGCTTATTGAGGGTGCAAGCGAAGGCAAGGGGTTGGGGCATAGATTCCTAAAACACATTGAGAGAACTCGCGCTTTGCTTTTTGTTATAGACGGCTTTGAACCCAACGCTTGGAAAACTTTTTGTTTGCTGAAAAAAGAATTGGAGGCGTTTCATCCTAAATTGCTTGAGAAAAAATTCGTTGTAGCGCTTAACAAAAGCGATTTGGGTTTTTCAAAAGCGAAAAAAGACTTTGCAAAGCACAAACAGGCGGTTATAGAAACATGTGCATTGAGCGGCGATGGTTGCGCGGATTTGGCAAACGCTTTGGGAGAATTGGTTTACGTTAATGAAAAGAAAGAATGGAGATGAGTAGTCCGGTATTCTTTGGCCCCGGGCATTCCGTGAAAAAGCCCCATTAAGTGCCGTTTTATGATGTTGGGCGAAATTCCCTTTTTTAATTGGGACTGTGCGTAGGGCAAAAATTTCTCAAGGACATCGAGACGTGTATTGTTCACGGACGGAGCACCGAAAATTTCAGAATCCGCATTTGCTAAAATCCATGGTGTTTTATGGGCTGCTCTGCCAATCATAACGCCATCTGTTTTTTGCAAAATGTTTTTTGCATCATCCAAATTTTTAACGCCGCCGTTCAGGGAAATTTTAAAATCCGGGTGCGTTTGTTTTAACTCAAAAACCGTTTCATAATTCAGCGGCAAAGCGGTAAGGTTCTCCTTTGGCGAAAGCCCTTTTAACAACGCTTTGCGGGCATGGATTATAAAATATTTGCAACCCGTTTTTGCGATGCTCTCTATAAAATTCAAAAAAAATTCCCATGAATCATCGCTGTCTATTCCTATTCTGGTTTTAACGCTCACCGGAATTTTAACAGTGTTCTGCATAGCACAAACGCACTCCGCAACCAAATTCGCCTCTCTCATTAAACACGCACCGAAAGAACCGCTTTGCACCCGCTCGCTTGGGCAACCGCAATTTAAATTTATTTCATCATAGCCGAAATCTTCGCCGATTTTTGCACACTGCGCCAAATCTTCCGGCGAACTGCCGGCAAGTTGCAGAGCAACAGGATGTTCTTCCTCATTGTATTCCAAAAATTTTTCCGGCTTATTGTGCAAAATAGCACCGGTGGTAATCATTTCCGTGTAGAGCAAAGTTTGTTTTGTCAAAAGCCGTGCGAAATATCTGAAATGCCTATCGGTAAGCTCCAGCATAGGAGCAACGGAGAGCCGCATTTATGCGCCAACCGCAAAATTCAAAGCTCCCCCGTTTACGCAAACACTCACCACCGAATTTTCTCCAAGCTCACTCAGCAAAAAGCGATTTGCAAGCTCGTCTTCCAGCAATTTTTGAATGCTCCTGCGCAAAGGCCTCGCACCAAGGGAAGCGTCGTACCCGTCGTTCACTATAAATTCCTTTGCTGCCTTGTCCAGCTCCAACGTGATTTTCTTTTCGCTTAAATCCTTTTGCAAATCTTTAAGCTGAATATCGACAATGGAAAGCAATGTGTCTTTGCTCAGGCAATGGAACACTATTTGCTCGTCTATGCGGTTCAAAAATTCCGGCGTGAAAACCCGTTTAGAAGCATCCTTAACGGAAGAAGAAATTCGCTCATCATCGGAATTTTCGGTTTTATGGACAAAACCCATTCCGCCTTTGTTTGAAATTTCTTTTGTACCCGCATTGGAGGTCATAACTATAACGGCATCTCTAAAACTAACGGTGCGCCCGGCAGAATCCGTTAAACGCCCATCATCTAAAATCTGCAAAAGAATGTTTAAAACATCGGGGTGCGCTTTTTCAATTTCGTCCAAAAGCAAAACACAGTGCGGCTTGCGGCGAATTTTTTCAACCAATTGCCCGCCGTCTTCGTAACCTACGTAACCCGGCGGTGAACCGACAAAACGGCTAACGGAATATTTTTCCATATACTCGCTCATGTCAACTCTTATAAGAGCACTCTCGGAACCGAAAAGCTGAATGCCAAGCGCCTTTGCAAGCTCGGTTTTTCCCACTCCGGTGGGGCCTAAAAACATGAACGATGACGGACGCTTTGTATTTCTAAGCCCTGTGCGAGTTCTGCGGATTGCCCTCGAGAGTGCAACAACGGCTTCGTCTTGGCCAACAATTCTCTCTTTTAACTCATTTTCCAAATTCAAAAGTTTTCTGCTCTCGTTCTCGTCTATGCGGCTTATGGGAATTCCGGTTATTTTGCTTATGACTTCCCGCACTATATCGTTATCCACCACTATAGGCTCCTGCTTTTTGGCCGCAGTCCACACATGCTTGATTTTTTCAAGCTCTTCCGAAATAACTTTTTCCTTATCCCTGAGAATGCCGGCTTTTACATAATTCTGTTCTTCTACGGCTTTTCTCTTTTCGGCGGAAATCGCTTTTAATTCACGTTCCTTTTCGTAAAGTTCCGGCGGCGGCGTGAGATTTGCAATGCGAATTTGCGCACCTGCCTCGTCCATAATATCTATTGCTTTATCGGGCAAATGCCGCTCGCTCAAATAACGCTCCGAAAGATTTGCCGCAGCCCGGAGTGCGCCATCATCATAAATCACTTTGTGGTGCACTTCAAACTTAGGTGCCAATCCCCGCAAAATTTCAATCGTGTCAGCTACAGACGGCGGCTCTATGGACATGCTCTGAAAACGGCGTTCCAGTGCGGCATCCTTTTCCACGTACCTGCGAAATTCCTTGTAAGTGGTAGCCCCAATGCACTGTATCTCTCCCCTTGAAAGAGCCGGTTTCATAACGTTAGAGGCATCCAGCCCGCCTTCGCCGCCGCCTGCCCCTATCACGGTGTGCAACTCATCCATAAACATGATTACATTTCTGTTTTTGCGCAACTCGGCTATAAGAGAAACTATTCTCTCTTCAAACTGACCCCTGTATTTTGTGCCGGCCACAAGGCTGGTCATATCTAACGAGACAAGTCTTTTGTCTTCTAAAATTTCAGGAACTTCCCCTGCTGCTATTTTTTGCGCCAAGCCTTCAACAACGGCTGTTTTCCCGACACCCGGCTCGCCTACCAAAACCGGATTGTTCTTTTTTTTGCGGGAGAGAATTTGGATTAATCTGTCCACCTCTTTTTGCCTGCCTATGATAGGCTCCAGCCTGCCTTGGCGAGCCATGTCCGTAAGGTCTAAGCTGAACATGTCCAAAATCGGTGTTTTGGTTTTGCGCGGCTTGCCTTGGCCTAAGTCAAAGTCGCTTGAAATTTCCGGGGCTTCGGATTCTCCGTCTATAATATCCTGAACTTCTTGCCTCATTTTATCGTATCCTATACCCATCGCATTCAAAATATCTTTGGGAAAGGAATCGTTTTTCGGATTTAAAATTGCCAGCAATAGATGTTCGGTGCCAACATACCGGCTACCCATGGTTTTCGCTTCAAAAATGGTGTTTTCCAAAAGGGCCTTTGCCTGAGGGCTAAAGCGAAGCCCCACCTCTTGTTCGGTGCCTTTTACGTTTTGCATCAGAACTTCCGGCCCGTTTCCTATTATGAATTTTGCAATTCTGCTGTGCAAGGCCGCTAAGTCCACCGATACGTTTTCAAGAGCTTTCACTGCTACCCCGTTGCCTTCTCTTATAAGGGCCATGAGCAGATGTTCCGAGCCTACATAATCGCTCTTTGTAGCTTCTGCCTCTTTTTTGGCTATGGATAGCACATTTCTGAATCTATTTGAATATGATGAACCGTAATTCATAAAAAAATCCTACAATTATAGAATATAGTAAGTAACATTGTTGTCCCATTAAAAAGGGAAAATCCGGGCGTAGTTAGGTGATTTCTACATTCTTTGTATGCGTAAATTCAATGTAACCGGCATTTGCATACCCGCTAAACATTACATGGTGGATATTTCC
>LIUH01000015.1:31443-32058 GCA_001462225.1 Fibrobacteria bacterium GUT31
AATCCGCCAAATTATAGCTATGGTAGAACAAGGCGATTATTTTACCATAAACAGAGCTAGGCAATATGGGAAAACCACAACGCTGTGGCTTTTGGATGATGAACTTGTAAAACTGGGCTATGAGGTTGCCCATATAAGTTTTGAAGGTATCGGCGATACTCCGTTTGAAAGCGAGAAGAATTTTTGCCAAAGTATAGTGGGGCAAATATACTATATGCTTAAAAGCAGAAAAGCAAAAGGAGTAAATATTTGGAATAATAATAAAATAACCACATTCGAAAAACTTGACACATTTCTAAATACTGCATGCAAAGACAAAAAAATCGTTTTAATCATAGACGAAACAGACAAGACTTCCAATAATCTTGTATTTTTGCGTTTCATAGGAATGCTTAGAGACAAATATTTACTAAGAGAGAGAGTTGGAGCTACTTTTCAATCCGTAATTTTAGCCGGCGTTTACGACATAAAAAATTTGAAAATGAAAATGGTCTTAGCGGGAACTCATCAACTTAAAGACGGCGAAAAGCGGATAAACTCCCCTTGGAACATAGCGGCAGAATTTGAAATAGATATGTCTTTTTCCTCACCAGAAATAGCCACCATGCTAAACGA
>LIUH01000015.1:32191-36524 GCA_001462225.1 Fibrobacteria bacterium GUT31
AATACGAAAAAGACCACCAAACAGGAATGGATATAGAAGCAATTTCAAAAGAAATCAGAGCCTATACCAGCGGCTACCCTTATATGGTTTCCCGGCTTTGCAAAATCATAGATGAAAAACTGGAAAAGGACTGGACTCTGAATGGAGTTCTGAATGCGGTTAATGTGCTGTTAAAAGACAACAATACCCTCTTTGACGATTTGGGAAAAAACCTGAACTCAAACGAAGATCTTTACAATTTAATTTACGAAATAATTATGTGCGGCAAGCAGCATAATTACAATCCTATAGATAATATTGCCGGCATTGGCATAACCTTTGGCTTTTTGAAGCGAGAAGGTGATATTGTTGTTTTAGGCAATAAGATTTTTGAAATTCTGATAGCGAATTATTTTTTAATCAAGGAAAAAGCGAAAATGCCTCAAGATGTTTCCATAGGAATAGTTGAAAACGGCAAATTCAACATGGCACTTTGCATAAAGAAATTTGCACAGCATTATTACGAGCTTTACGGTGAAAGAGACCAAAAATTTTTGGAACGTGAATGTCGCTTTCTGTTTTTAACCTACTTGAAACCTCTCATAAACGGTGCCGGTTTTTACCACATAGAGAGCGAAACAAGAAATTCAATGCGAACAGATTTGATGATTGATTACGGCACCGAGCAGTTTATAGTAGAGTTGAAACTTTGGAGAGGCGAGCAGAAACACGAAAAGGCCCACGAGCAGCTTATAGAATACTTAAACTCCAAAAACAAAAGCGAGGGCTACCTGCTCACCTTTGACTTCCGCAAGCGACGGGCTAAAAAGCCCAGCGCAAAGTGGGTGAGGAAGGGGAAAAAGAAGTTTTTGGACTGCTTGGCGGTGTAGCGTTTTCTATATTAAAAATAGGGGGTATGTTATGAAAACAATAGCAAAGGTTTTAAGCCTTGTGGCTGTGGGTTCTTTGTTGGCTTTTGCACAGACAATATGGACCAGCAGTACAATACAAAATGGTATTAACGGCTATGATTACGAGCTTTGGAATCAGGACAATACAGGCACTGTTAAAATGACGCTCACCGGAGATAACGGCACCGGCCCGAACGCGAAAGGCGGAACGTTTGATGCACAGTGGAGCAATACATGTAATGTGCTTTTCCGTTCCGGCAAAAAATGGGGGACTGGCAGTACCCAAAGCCATTCGGATATCGGCCAGATAACGTTTGATTTCGCCGCTACATGGAATTCCACCGATGACGTGAGATATCTTGGCTTATATGGCTGGGCGTATTTCAAACCGGACAAGGTACCGACAAAACGAGAAAACGGCAGTAATGCGACTTTCTCCAATCAAATCGAATGGTACATTATTCAAGACCGCGGCAGCTATAACCCGACTAACGATCAGAATTTGTGCGGAAGCGCCAAGGGCGAGGCTACAATTAACGGCATTGCATACGAATTCAAGGTATGCGACAGAATAGGCCAGCCAATGCTCACTGGCAACGGAAACTTCAAGCAATTCTTCAGTATTCCGAAAAGCACAAGCTCGCATAGAACAAGCGGTATAATTGATGCTAGCGCTCACTTTAATGCATGGCACAATGCCGGTATGTATATGGACGGCCCGTTATACGAAGTAGCAATGAAAATTGAATCCTATAAGTGTAATAATAATCAAGCTCAAGGGAATGGCACGGGGAGCGTAACGAAGAATATTTTGACAATTGGCGGAACTCCCGGCAGTTCCAGCTCGACAGTTGGGAGTTCAAGTTCTGTGACTCCATCTTCCAGTTCCGGAGGTTCGCAAACATGCGAATATCAAACGAGTTTCTGCGGCGGCACGGCATTTGCAAGTGTTTTGGACAATTCAACCGCAATACCTTCGACCGGAGAGTGCCTATTTATAGGAGATTTTGGGACTATTCAGCCGGCTCTTAGCTCGACGGTTTCCATAAATGGCGTTGAAAATACTTGCGGAAACGATTGGAGCCCAGATGACGATGACTTAGGTATTGGCTGCCCGTGGAACACCAAACCACCTGCAAAAGACGGTGGCTATTATGTTTATGTTAGAACAGGAACAATCAATAGTTATGAAAATAACGGCTGGCAAGATGTTGTGGCTAAAGCAAAACCCAGTTGCGGTCCCACTCCCATTGCTCATTATCCGTTGCCCGTTGTTAATTCCAAAGTCCCGACATATTACACGATAAAAGGAGAACCTGTTGGCAGCACAAAGCCTGTGGTACCGGGTGTTTACTTTGTTAAACAGGGAAATTCGATTCAAAAAATCGTGGTGAGGTAGTATGAAAGCATTTACCGCATTTGTTCTAACTGCGGTTTTCGCGGTTTCATTATGGGGGCAAACAAACCCTCTTTCTATGACCACAATGGCTGTGGTAAAAGACATGGGGCTTGGCATTAACCTCGGAAATACATTTGAATCCAACGGTGATTGGATCAACGGTTCAAGCGTAAACAACTATGAGACGGCGTGGGGCAGCCCGACCATCACAAAGCCGATGATTGATGGATACGCAAATGCCGGTTTCAAAACAGTTCGCATACCGGTTGCTTGGTCGAACCTGATGACCGGCAATTCAAGCGGCGGCAATTATACGGTAAGCACCGCTTTGCTCAACCGCATAGCGGAAGTGGTTGATTACGTACTTGATAACGGCATGTATGCGATAGTCAATATTCACTATGATGGCGGGTGGTGGGAAAATTTCCCGACCGATTCTGCCGAATGTATGAAGAAATACAAAAGAATATGGCAGCAAGTCAGCAATAAGTTTAAGGATTACAGCGGCTATCTCGTTTTCGAGTCTCTTAATGAAGAAGGCGTGTGGGATGATGTGTGGTACATTTGGCGCAACGGCGACGATATGACTGCGAAAGCACGGGCATATGGGATATTGAATGCGATAAATCAGGAATTTACCACTTTAATTCGTGCATCCGGCGGTAACAATGCCGATCGCCATCTTTTGATTGCAGGCTATGCCACAAACATTGATCGCACTATTGATGCCATGTTCAAAATGCCTACTGATCCGCAAAGCCGCCAAGCGGTATCGGTGCATTACTACGACCCTTTCGGTTTTACTCATGCTCCTTTGGATAACTCTTGGAGTGACTGGGCGCCGCTACGCACAACATGGGGCACAAACAACGATTACAATGAGTTGAATGATTATATGAATAAGATGAAGACAAATTTTGTTGACAAAGGGATTCCTGTAATAGTCGGAGAATACGGCGTTGCGGAGCACGGCCGGCCTGAAAACGAAATTCGGAAATACACGCTGGCAGTAGCGGAAACTATTTATGAACGTGATATGTGCCCTGTGTTATGGGATGTTCAGTTGGCTGATGATGAAACTCAATATTATTATAACCGCAGAGCTAATCCTCCTGCCTTTGTTGACCAACAACTTGTGACAGGTTTCAAAAGTATCACCGGTTTCACAACAAATATTGCGTTTAGCAAAATTCCCTTAACGCATTTTTCCGTGCGGGCAAGCGGAAAAACATTGCTTGTAGAAGCCAGTTCCCCTGTGACCGTGGAAATTTACAACCTGAACGGGCGCAAAGCGACAACCTTCAATGTTTCAAACACCCGGCAAACGGTAAACCTATCTTTGCCAAGCGGAGTGTATTTTGCCAAGGCTCGCGGAGCTTCCATGCAACATATAAGGTTTGTGCTGAAGTGACACTCCGTGCTAATCTTGGATGCAACGAACAGACAATGAGAAACGCTTATCACCGGGCCCTAATCCTGTGCCCCTCATAATGCGGAAATAGTAAGCTTTGTTACCGCGCTCACTGGAACTCCACAACAAGGCGTCGCTGCGGATACTGTAGAAAGATCCTCTATGATTGCCATGGCCACCCGGCAGAGCCGAAAATCCAAATTCATCCGTCCCGTTGGGGCCGTCATCAAAAACATCAAAAAGGCTAGAACCCCAAAAGCCGTAATCCCAGCCGCCGTCCTTGGATTTCAATTTTACCCCGGCCCCAGCCCAAGAACCGGCAACTTTCACCACCAATGCATCATACTCGTTTTTGCTCGGCAAATGCCAGCCTTCGGGGCAAGCGGTCTTTGCTGTTTCCCAGTCGTAAAGTCTGCCGTATATTTGGCAGTTATCTGGCTCGTTTTCATAGCATTTGCTTCCGCTCGCATCATAATTCAAGTTCTCAGCCATCCAGATTGTGCCGCCTATTTCCACGGTCTTGTAAGTTTTACCATCTCGGCTATCTGTAAGTGAAGAGTGCTGTATGCTGGTGTTAAACTGGGCACCCGGCGGAGGCGGCGGCGGACGTGAGCAGGAAGTGAGTGTCTGAAC
>LIUH01000015.1:36683-41757 GCA_001462225.1 Fibrobacteria bacterium GUT31
GAACCCCGATACCCCCGATTAAGAGGATAAAGAGGATGTGAAGATAAAGGTCTTTGAAACCTTGTTTTGCCTTGTTCATAAATAACCTCCTATGGTTATTTTCCCGCTCATCCACCTCGCCAAACCCACGGGAAACACGGTTTGGCAGGTTCGCACCACTGTGGTGCATTTCGCGCTAGTCTTGAACACAACGCACGGAGTATAGGTAACCCTTGCCGTTGTTGGTACGGCTCACACTGCTGTCGGTGTAACGTATGCTGCGTTCCCAAGCGTTGGAGCTATTGTTCTCCGTGGCACTCCACCAGTCGCCGCCGAGGCCGACATCTCTGAAATCGTCACATGAGTAATAGTGCTTGATCAAGAGCAAGAAGATAGAGCAATCCGTCTTGCCGTAGAAGCCGCCCGGCAGAGCCGAAAACCCGAACTCGTCCGTGCCACTCCCTTCTACTTTTCTATTTACTTTTCTCCAGTCGCTCCCGGCTTTCAATTTTTTACCGGCCTCGCCTACACCGCCAACAGCTTTCTCCAACGCTTTCCATTCCTCATCACTTGGCAAATGCCAGCCGGAAGGACAAGCATTTAAAGCCGTTTGCCAATCATACAATCTGCCGTATGTTTTGCAGTTATCCGGCTCGTCTTCATAGCATTTGCTGACGCCCGTATAATAATTCAGATTCTCAGCCATCCAGGTTTGCTCGCCTATTTCCACTATCTTATAAGTTTTACCATCTCGGCTGTCTGTAAATGATGTGTGCGATATGTTAGTGTTAAACTGGCTACCCGGAGGAGGCGGAGAACGTGAACAGGAAGTGAGTGTCTGAACCCCGATACCCCCGATTAAAAGGATAAAGAGGATGGGAAAATAAAGGTTTTTGAAACCTTGTTTGGGCTTGTTCATAATGAACTCCTTGTTTTAGGGGGAAATTCTGAATTTATGTATGGAAAAAATGGGGGAGCGTTTAATATATATTTTTTTTGGCGGATGTTAACTTTTGTGTCATTGTTTTGTAAAAAAGTGCTAGGCTTTGCCTGCACTGTAGGCTCCTTTTGCCCTATTTTGGGTATTATACATCATCATGTGTATAAATATAGAAAAAATTTACGGGCTTGTCAAGGGGGTTTCCATTCCCACTGCTTCCATTAATCCGGCAATAATGGCATCCGGCTTATACGCCGCTGCTCGCTCTGCCGCTGCTTTCCTAAAAGCAGCCCTGTCCCCATTCTGCAAATACTTCGCAATTTGCTCCTGCATCTCGGTCGGTGTTTCAACCAGAAAGCCGCACTGACCATGTTTAATAATATCCTTTGGCCCCTTTGTGTTATAAGCTATTGCCGGCAACCCGCAGCTCAGTGCCTCCAGCACCACCATCGCAAAAGTATCAAAGCGAGACGGCAGAACCAGTAAATCCGCAGAAGCGTACATCAAAGGCAGCTTGTCGCGCTGAACCCAGTCCAAAAAAATTGCATCCGGCATTTCCTTTTTCAGTTGCTCCTGCGCAGGCCCTTTGCCGGCTACCACCACTTTCAATTCCGGTGCAACTCGCTTTGCCCGCTCATAAATCGCCGGCAATTCCAAAACACCTTTTTCATTGCTAACCCTGCCCACATAAAGGAGCACCGGAGTATTTTCCGGCAAATCAAAGGCTTGTTTTTTATCGGGTGCTTGCGGTGTAAAATGAGAATTTACCCAGTGAGCCGTTTGGCTTACATTTTCCGGATTCAAGTTCATGTGCGTTCCGGAGAGCCATGTTTTTTGGTCGGAATTCAAAACCAGCACCTTGTCAAAGGCCTTGTAGAATGAACGCAAAATTCTCCTAACTCGGCTAAGATTAGACCCTTCTATATTCAACACCTTGCGGGCGAACATCAGCCAATCGGTGTGCATATAAAAAGACGCCTTTACAGTATATGCGTGTTTTAGGTACAACCCGAACATACCCATTATGCCTTCTGTAGAGCAGATAACTCTATCATAGCTGCCCGTGAAGAACAAATTATGCAATTCAACAAAATTCGGAATTCTGAAAGTGTAGTCCTTATATTGCGGCAAAGAAAATTCCTTTAACGGTTTTAATACAACTAGGTTGTCTTCGGATGCAAGCGAGGAATTGCAACAAACTATGTCTATGGGCAAATTTCTCTCTTTTATTTCGCTGTGCATTTCTTTAAGGAACATGGCAACGCCGTTGCTGTCTCCAAAGGTATCGGTAAGCCACATGATCCTTTTCGGGTGGCGGTATTTGCCCAAATTACCGGAGAACTCGGAAAGCAAGGGGCGGGTATTGAACAGAGTTTTTGCGCTGGTAAAGTGCGCAGAGAGAATAAAGAGCGAACAGAAAAACGGAAACGACAGTCCGTCTAAAAATTCCGAAATATCAATGCCTCCCTTCCGCTTCTTTTCCTCGTCATCGAGGTATGCTCTAATGCTAAGGGGCAATTCCAATTTTTCTATAAAGGAATTTATATCTTTGTTTTCAAAGTTTTTGCCAAAGTCGGAAGTGCCGATTTTTTTGTCTAAGCGTTCTACTAAAATGTTGTTGAGCTGGCTGTGTATCGCTAATATGGAATTGTAATATTCATTTACAATCTGTTCGCTGTTGCTGTTGTATTTTTCCGCTATATTTATAGCCTCGTTGAAAATGGGTTTGTAAACCGGTTTTATCAAAAGTTTTTTCAATACATTCGGTTTTTTTCCTATCATGCTGTCTAGGAAAATTTTTACAAACGATGTTGTGGTGCTGTGTTTTTGCACTTCGCAAAACAAATTGGAGGCGGCAAATGCGAGTAGTTTATCACTTGATTCACCCTTGTGCAACAGAAGCCTGAGCAGTCCGGGGTCTTTGTAGTTCAATGCGATTTGGCAAGCGTAATGCAAAAAGGCCAAGGTCATTTTCTGGGTATTCTGGTATGCTCCAAAAGGCGCAGTTTGCTTGTTGCGAATAGCTTCCAATGCCAACTGCGAATACGATGATGTTTTAAGGCGTTCTTCCAAATTCGGCAAATGCAGATAAGTGCCGCTCATGCCGGCAAAAAGCCCGCTGTGGCAATCGGAACCGCCGGTCATAGCTTTATGGTATGGGTCTTTGCAAAAATTTTTGGGATTAATACCGAATATTTTTTCATATTTATCGATATTTTCGGGAGTTATCTGCTCCAGCCATTCCTTTACCAGCAGGTTTTGCCAACTATCCCGCTGGCCGTTCAGCATTTCAAACCTGTCAAAAACGAGCAGCATTTTGTTAAAAAATTCCTGCGGAGGATTTTGCTTTGCGGCATAGTGGTACAAGGGATGTGCCCAAGTAGTGGGTATATTTTCCGCCACAGCATATTCCTGAAAGCGATATACGTTTCTGCGCAATTTTTCCAGTTTAATTTCTTGTTCGGGTGTAAAGCCGTATGCCAGCACGTGAATGCCTATTCCAAAATCGGGAACCATACAACTGAACTCTGCGGCGGTTAAAATATCAATACCCTTGTCCTGAAGCTCGTAGCAAGAGCGTGCGTTATTGTGGTTGGTTATGGTAAAGGCGTTGCATCCGTTTTTTTTGAGCACTTCAAACAGTCTTTCGCTGGGCAGCCATGTTTCCGGCACATTGAGTATGCGCCCGATAAGTTCATCGGGAACGTCGCTGTTGCGGTCGTGGCAGTGAAGGTCTATTTTGATTGTTTCGGAAATGGGAAAGCGGTTTTGCTGTTTTAAAAGAAAACTGCTCAATTCATTTTTTAGCGTTTGCTGAAAATCTTCTTGCATATGGTGCCTGGGCGGATGGTGTTACACGTGGGGGGTAAATTTAGAAAATGTCGGAGAAAATTGCATAACTCGTGCTTCTGCCTCCTTGTGCATCCTGTTTCAAAATTCCTTTGCTCAGTAAATCCTTTATATCTCTAAGCGCTGTGTCTAAAGAGCATTTTGCAATTTTCGCCCATTTTGAAGATTTCAGTTTCCCTTCAAAACCGTCCAGCAGTTTGTTCAACATTAATCTTTGCCGGCTGTTGAGCGGGGTATCTTTGTGCTTGTCCCAAAAATTAGCTTTAAACAACACGCAGTGCGTTGTTTTTTCCGCTTCGAGCAAAGCCTTCTTTAAACACTCCAAAAACCATAAAAGCCACAGTGTAATATCGCCGCTGCCGTGCTGAACTTCTTCCAAAACATCATAGTATCTTTTTCTTTCCTTCAAAATCTGTGCAGACATGCTGTAAAATCTCTGTGAATTGTTATCCGAGCGGGCAAGCAGCATATCCGATATGGCACGGCCAATCCTTCCGTTGCCGTCATCAAACGGATGAATTGTGACAAACCAAAAATGCACAATTGCTGATTTTAAAACCCAGTTGATTCCATTTTCACTGTTGAGCCATTTCAAGAATTTTGCCATTTCTTCGAGCAGCCTGTCCGGCATCGGTGCTTCGTAATGAACATTCAAATGCCCTATTCTGCCGGAAACAATCTGCATTCTTTCGGTTCTGTATTTTCCGCCGGTCCCGTTTGAGAACAAAACTTTATGCCATTCAAACAGACGTGTTTCGGTCAATGGCTTTGCATAATTTTGAGTTGCGTCCAGCATAATTTCCACAACCCCATCCACCGCCCTGTTGGATTTCACCAAATCGGCGATTTCCAAACCCAAACGTCTAGCAATTGAAGAACGAACTTGAGCGTAATCCAGATTTTCGCCTTCAATTTCAGATGATTTCAGAACATTCAGCGTAAGGGTGTTCAGCATGGCTTCCTCTTTTTTAGAAAACCCAAGCGCAAGCATTAAACCCGATATTTTGCCCTGCATACGAATAACTTCGTCAAGCAAAGGAACAACCAAATCTTCGTTCCACGAAAATTCAGTCCAATTTTTGCGGCTATGAATGGCTAATTTTTTCATCATGCGGAGAATATAGAAATTATTCGCCGCAAAAATAAGGGGAAAACTGTCCAAAAAGTGTTTAAACACTGTTTAAACACTTTTTGGACAGTTCAAAATGGCGTTTTTAAGCAAACTTCGCACTTTTTTCGCTGGCACAACTTTTGCGATTTGTATATTAACAACAAAGAGGCAAAAATGCTGATAGCAAATCCAAT
>LIUH01000016.1 GCA_001462225.1 Fibrobacteria bacterium GUT31
TACTTGCAACGCATATAGAGCCGCGAGGTCAGGCTTATAAAAAGAAAACAAGGAATAAGAGAGGATAGTATATGACAACAGTTGTTTTAAGAAAAGAGTTGCATACATACATTGATGAATTACCGGATCGAAGCCTTCCTGCGTTAAAGCCGCTTTTATCATTACTGGTTGAGCCTCCCTATACCATAGAACCCGCAAGCCCGGCAGAATGCGCGAAAGTTGAACGACGCGTTCGCGAATACCATAAAAACCCGAAAAGTTTTGTTCCGTTGAAAGACATAAATTAAAATTACTTGCTCGCTCGATGACTTTACTTTTCATCTTCACTTCTCCTTCGGTGTCAGTCACGTGTCAGTCACCTTTTTGCTCCTCGGCTGTTGACTGCCGACCTGTCGGCTGCGCGGACAAAGTGAAAAGGGAAAAATTAAAAGTGAAAAGTGAGAAGAGAACAATGAGGGTGCTAAAGTGTAAATCTTTCTTCATTTCACTTCTCCTTCGGTGTCAGTCACCTTTTTCATATCCTCTCTATCAGTTCCACCAAGGATTAGGCGGCAATGTATTGAACAGGTCTACATTGGCGGTAAAGTCATAGGTGCCTGTATTCTGTCTGAACTTTCCCGCATAACCTGCGGCATAATAACCTTTCGCGGTGTTTTCGTAATTCCAAATTCCGCCGTTTGCAATGCTGCTGGCTACATAGACTTCGGAAGTCCCAAAAGCCCATACGACGTTAACGGAAGAAATATCGCCAATATTGCCGCCGAGAATGGCTAATTTATCACCATCACCACCTAAACGTATCAATTCCTTCGTATTATCAGTATTAGTAACTGTGCCGCTTCGTATTATTACTTTCGTTGTGCCGTTTGTTTGTATAGCATGAGATTTTGCGTTTATGGTTCCTCCGTCCACTTCAATAATACCTGCATTGGTGCCAATTCCCATAGTGGAATTTCCGGGGACATCTATAGCAGAAATTGTACCTCTCACGATAATGCGCCCGGAGAAGGTACTTCCACTAATTATTTCGGCGTTTGCGGAACTTGAAATGGTGAATCCGGAAGCGAGTATAAAAGCTCCATCACCGTAAAGTATTATGTTACCTCCATTACTATCATTGGTATAATTGGCTTTCCATGTTACTGTCCTGTCCGCAAGGATGGTCAGATTAATATAAGCAGACTCAGATATTGTGCAGTCTCCGGTAACGGTTACGTCATACTCTTTGTCTAGTTGCCATTGAATAGCGTATCTTATGCTTCCAACATCCATGTCGCTAATGTTTACCTCTCCCATTTTCGTCCAGTTACTCTGGCCAGGGTCTCTCTCATATGTTCCTGCGCCGTCGTAGATATTCCATAAACTATTGTCGCCCATATTATTGTATCCGGGAAAAGCGTTATCATTGAAGTTGACGCCCCCTGACTTAAAAGTAACAATGGTAAGATTGGAGCAAGTATGGAACGCATTGTAGCCTATTTTCTTTACGCTTGCAGGGATGGTTATTTCGGACAGTCCGCTGCAAGTCTCGAACGCATAAGTGTCGATAGTTGTTACGCCTTCGGAGATGATTATGTTTTTAAGACCGGGGCAAGATTGGAACGCCCCTTCGCCAATAGTCTTTACACTTGCTGGAATGATTACGTTATCAAGTTCCCAACAATTATTGAATGCCCTTTCGCCAATAGTCATCATGGTAAAGGGGATGGCTACGCCGGTAATTTCCATGTTGCCTTGGAACGCGCGGCTTTTGATTTCAGTTACGAGCAATGCGTTGGGAGATTTTGTAGTGTCCTTATGGGCCGCTGGTATAACGACTTGAGCATCTGCTCCTGTATAGCCTGTGACGCGGTATGTGTTGGCATTGCTGCCGGTGGTGATAAGCTCATACTCAAGTCCTTCCGTGCCGCCGCCATCTTGCAGGATCATTCCTATAGTAACCGGATTGTTCTGTCCTGCCTTTACATTTACACTGCCTGAACCTATAGCGAAAAGTACGTCATCAATATAGGCTTCCACGTTGATTTCCCAGTTACCGGATGTAACGGTTGCGGTTATTATGCCTGCGCCTGTGCGGTAAAGTGTTCTTGCTCCTGTAGGGCCGGTTAATATAACGGTGTAGTTAAGATTGTTCAGGATTGCGTCAGACACCGCAGCCCGTCCGTTACCGTTGCCCAGATTCAAAGTAATAACCGCATCATCTCCACCCTGCCAAGGGCTGAAACAAGAAGAAAGGGCGAGGACGATAACGAGAACCGCCGGAATTGTATATTTTTTTCCAAACATATTTATTTTAACTCCTCGTGAGAAGACATGGGAAAACTCTACACTTTAACATTTTATAGTAGTTCTTCAGGAAAAAACGCGAAGCTTAATAACATTTAAGGTTCAGGGAGCGAATTTTTCACCCTCTTTCAAACGCATACCCTTGATTGCGCAATACATTGATGGCGCAGCCGGAAGGTTCTATTTTCTTACGTAAATTGGAAATGGTCGCCTGAAGTGTGTTTTTGTCAAACCGTGACGCCTGCTTCCAGACGTTTTCGTAAATAGCCGCCGCGCTCATGACGGCTCTTTCATTCTGTGCCAGCAAAAGCAGGACGGCGAATTCCTTTTGTGTTAAGAGCAAGTCTCGGCTGTCGCCGTGGCTGTCTATGAACGCCCGGCCAGCGATGATGTCCAGAACAAGAGAACCTTTTGTCAGTGTTTTGGGAAAGCGCGCTGTCCGGCGCAAAAGTGTCTCAATGCGCGCAAGCAGTACGTCGTTGTCATAAGGTTTTGCTAAGTAGTCGTCCCCGCCCGCTTTCAGTCCCCTTACGATGTCGCCGGATTCGTCCAGTGCGGACAACAAAAGAACAGGAATGTTTAAGTCTTGACGTAGTTCCAGCAGAAAATCAAGTCCGCTTCCATCCGGCAGTGTGATGTCCAGCACGATGATGTCCGGCGCGGTCTCGGCTATTTTCTGCCGCGCTTCGGCAAGGTTCATGGCAAGGCGGACCGTATAGCCGCCGCGTCTTTTCAGCATGTTTTTGTTTACTTGCTGGATGTCTATATCGTCTTCTACTAAAAGTATGTTAAACATTGCTCGCTGTTAATTCTAAACCAAAACAGCAACCGAAGACTTTTTTTCCATTACTTGCGCTCGTTCTTCCATTGTGGTGAAATGAACGGGCATGAATTCTGCTAATTCTTCCGAGGTGAGTTTTGGACTGTCTTCGTCATACTTTATTGGGTGTTTCTCAGCTTCTTCCAACATTGCCTGTTCATACGGGGTTAACCCTGTACCAGCCGGCCGCCTGTAAATCTCGCTTGCCATAGTATAACCTCTTTTCTTCCATGTCCGCTAAACGGACTGAAATAATACGCGGTATCTCGCGCAAAGTTCCGTTTGCGACATCTGTATAGACCGTGAAAAGAACTTTACCAGCCTTCCCGATTGTTTGCCATCGGTCTTCTTCCGGTGTGCTATGTTTCTTATCATGGCGCTCAATACGCATTTCATCGTCAAGTACTAAACCGCCAAGCGACAAGGGCAATTGCCGCTCGGCTATGTTTTTCTTATTTTTTTCAGGATCCCAAGTAACATCCATGTTGTGTTTTTACTCTATATAAATTATATTATATAAAGTTATCCTTATTCAAGGGGCACGCTCGGTCTCTTTCACTTCCCCTGCGGTATCCTAAACGCCACCGTCGTCCCCTTTCCAAGTTCGCTCTCTATCTCAATCGTCCCGTTATGCGACGAGACAATCTCTTTGCAAATCGCAAGGCCGATACCTGTGCTGCCGCCGCCTGAGATTTGCCGCTCAAACACAACAGGCAGCAGCTCGGGGGAAATGCCCGATCCGTTATCTGTTACCGTTACGCGAATAAACTTTTTGTCCGTTTTCGCGGCTACGACGATTTCCCCGTTCTTTGTGTGGGTGTTAGCGTTGGATAAAAGATTCACCATTACCTGTATCAGCGAATCCGCGCTGCCGGACACCGGAGGCAGCCTGTCCGCGATATTGACAACAAGACGATTGCCCCGCTTTTCCAGTAAGATGCGGTACGCCTCAGCGCAGGTAACAAGCAGCGCGGCTATGTCTAGCGGCTTCATCTCCTGCCTGTTTTCCTGCATGGAAGAAAGGCGTAAGGCGTTATCTGTAATGCGCGCTGTCCTCATCGTCTCTTCCTGTGCGCGGGTCAGCGAATGACGAATAGTCTCACTGTCCTCGCCGCCTGCGTCAAACAGTTCCTTTGCCTGTTGT
>LIUH01000017.1 GCA_001462225.1 Fibrobacteria bacterium GUT31
ATCCGTCTTTGCCTGTGAAATTAGCCGCGCTTGTGTCTAAGCGAATAATCGGATATTCTTTCCATTCCCAGTCCGTTTTTTCAATCGCCAAACCCTTAAACAATTTCCGTTCATTTGCAAAAAGCGATTCCAAAGTTGAGCAGGTTAAACTTTTGCCAAACCTGCGGGGGCGGCTCAAAAAGACGACCTTGTAATTTTTTGCCATGTTGTAAATATGCAGGGTTTTATCCACATAAACATCATAATCTAGCCGAACATGGCTAAAAGTTTGAACACCGGAAGGCAGTTTGCGAGTTGGCATTGTTGAAATATAGAAACTTTCTGCTTTGAGCTTGAAATATAGAGTGTTTTTTATAGACTTTTTACGCTTATAACCGAAAAACTTTGAAAAAAATCATTTTTTTAGGCTTATAACCGAAACTTTTTTGTATATTATATATATGGAAAATCTTTTCAGCAGAGCAGGTTCTATAAAACAAATAGAGCCTTTTATAGACAAACCTTTCATAAAGGTGATAACCGGAATTCGCCGCTCCGGCAAATCTTCAATTCTGCTTCTGCTGGCAGAACGTTTGAAAAAAAGGAGAGTTTCGGAAAAACAGATAATTTTCATAAACTTTGAAAATATGGAATACGCAGAATTGAATACGGATAAAAAATTATATGAATTTGTTAAAGCTAAAATGAAAATGAAAATGAAATATTATATTTTTCTGGACGAAATTCAGGAAGTGCAAAACTGGGAGAAGGTGGTTAATTCCCTATTCCAAGGCAAAAATGCAGACATTTACATAACAGGCTCAAATTCAAAATTGCTTTCATCAGAACTTTCAACCTACATTACAGGCCGTTATGTTGAGTTCCAAATAAAACCGCTTTCCTTTGCAGAATTCAGAGAATTCAACGGAAAAACATCCGTAGAAGAAGATTTTAAATCTTACTTGCGAAAAGGAGGCTTCCCTGTTGTGAATGTTTATCCATACAGCGAGACGGAAAGGGACAAGATTATACAAGATATTTATAATTCGGTTATTTTGAGAGATGTCATTCAAAGAAACAATATTCGCAATGTTGAACTTTTAGACAGAATTTCCAAATTTATATTTGACAATCTTGGCAACTTGTTCTCGGCAAAAAAAATCGCAGATTATTTTAAAAGCCAAAACAGAAGCGTTGATGTTGAAACCATTTACAATTATTTAAATGCGTTGGAACAGGCATTTGTGATAAAAAAAATTCCTCGTTTTGATATTAAGGGAAAGGAAATTCTAAAAACGCAGGAAAAATATTTTGTAGGTGACCATTCACTTGTATATTCCATTATGGGTCATAAAGACAGATTTATTTCCGGTGTTTTGGAAAATGTTGTTATGCAGGAAATGGAAAGGCGTGGCTACAAAGTTTTTGTAGGCAAGTTGAACGGCTCGGAAATAGATTTTGTCGGTGAAAAACGGAACAGAAAAATTTATTTGCAGGTATGCTATCAATTGAGTTCAAAAGATACCATAGACAGAGAGTTCTCGCCTCTGGAGCTTATAAAAGATAATCATGCAAAATTTGTTATTTCCATGGATTCTTTTTTTAAAGATAACATAAACGGCATTGAACATAAATTTATAGGCGATTTTTTACTGGAGACGTGGTAAACTTATACTAATCTGCCAGTGTACCGGGCGATTAGCATAAATATAGGAATTTTGAGCCTTGGGGAGAGGCTATCCAAGAATTAGTTTTCTATATTCCCTTTATGAAAAAAATCACTCTCTCTTTGTTCCTGCTGCTTTCAATAGTTTCTTGCGAAGCAGCAAAACCCGTCCCGCAAAGCAATGAAGCTTTGCAAAAAAAAGCCGATAGCCTCGCTACCGAGCTTGCCGAAGTTAAAAGCGTGTTAACCTTTACCCTCGAAAGAATGGGCTCCTCTTTTGAGCAGGTTAAAAAAGAAATTGAAAACGCCAACAAGGTGTGGGATCTGAAATTGGAAGAAAGCCCCTCCACAGGCAGCTCCCAAGCGAAAATAGTGATAGTTGAATTTACCGAATTCCAATGCCCCTATTGCAGCAGAATTGCTCCGACTTTGGAATCCCTGCTTAATAAATATCCAGACAAAATTCGGCTTGTGTATAAACACTTCCCGCTCAGTTTCCACAAAGATGCGCCTGCGGCTGCGGCTGCGGTGATGGCAGCTCAAAAACAGGGCAAATTTTGGGAATACCGCTGGGCACTTGCTCCCCACTACGGCAGCTTGAATGATTCGACCTTTACAGCCATAGCCCAGCAAGTCGGCTTAAACGTTCAGCAATTCAAAAAAGATATGGTTCTTGATGCGGACAAGCAAGCTATTATAGACCGCGACATGAAGCTGGGAATGGAAGTCGGTGTTCAGGGAACGCCGAATTTTTATGTGAACGGCAAACGTCAGGATAGGTTTAGCCCGGACCTCATAGACCAGCTTGTAAGAGAGTTATACTGATTAACTGAGAGTTGAAAAACATGAATTACGAAGATGCCGGCGTGTCCCTCGCAAGAGCGGACAAAGCGATGGTTGGTGTTAAAAAATCCGTGCGTACAACCTTTAATGCCGGAGTACTTGGCGATATAGGCAACTTCGGCGGATTGTTCACGCTCAACCATTTGGGGTTAAAAGACCCTGTTTTGGTTTCTTCGGTTGATGGAGTCGGCACAAAGCTGAAAGTGCATTTTGGCCTTAAAAGCCACGACTTGCCGGGGCAGGATATTGTAAATCACTGTTGCAACGATATTTTAGTTCAGGGCGCCCGCCCGCTTTTCTTTTTGGATTATTTGGCAACAGGCAGATTGGAAGCCGGAGTTTTGGAAGCCGTTGTTGAAGGCATGGCAAAGGCTTGCAGGGAAAACGATTGCGTTTTAATCGGCGGCGAAACTGCGGAAATGCCGGGTATGTATCACGAGGGTGAATACGATATTTCAGGAACAATAGTAGGCATTGTTGAGCGTGATGAAATTATAGACGGCAAAAAAATAGCTCCCGGCACAGTTGTTTTGGGCCTGCCATCCACAGGCTTGCACACAAACGGCTATTCGCTTGCCCGCAAAGCCTTATTTGAAGCAGGCGGATACAAGTTGGATTCAAAGGCTGATGGCTTGGATGAGCCAATAGGCCAAGTGTTGGCTGTTCCTCATCGCAGCTATTACCGCTCTTTAATAGATTTGGTTCACGCAAAAAAATTGCAAGGCTTGGTGCATATAACAGGTTCGGGTTTTCAGGGCAATATTCCGCGTATTTTGCCCGAAGGCATTTCGGTTCAAATAAACCGCTCCGCTTGGAAGGTTCCGGAAATTTTCAATCTGATTCAAAAATGCGGAAATGTTGAGCGAGACGAAATGTACAATACTTTCAACATGGGAATCGGAATGCTGGTGTTTTCCGCTCCCGGTGATGCTGCGGAAATTCGCAGACATTTGGAAGGCAAAGGGGAAACGGTGTTTGAATGCGGGCGTGTGGTTGAGGGGGATTGCGAGGTTTTATTTGCCGTTGAGGGAAGATAAAAAAAATCCCCTTTTCCGTTCAAAATGCACCTTACCCAAACGAAACCTGAAAGATGCCTTTTTTTGCAGTTTTTCATAAAATTTTAAATCCTCATTTGTCTCTTCCCAGCTAATCCCCTTGCTCCCAAGCCACAACCTGAAAAGTTCGCCGTAACCGTGCATTGCCGGCAAATAAAAATGCCTTAAAAGCACGGAGTTTTCTGTTTGAGAAACCAAAAAAGGGCTAAAATAAGAGTCTAGAATTTTTATCGCTTTGGGGTAAATTTTTTGCGATAGTTCTGCTATGCGTACCAAACGGTTTATTGTGCCTTTGCATTCGCATTCCATTTCCGGTAAAATTCGCAGGCGAACTCTGTTTCTAAAATAATTTATATCTCTGTTTGTGGAATCTTCCAGCCATTCAATCCTGTTTTTTTTTGCATATTCCGATAAATCCCGTTTTGTAAATCCCAACATCGGGCGAATAACGCCGTCTTGCCTTTCCGGTAAAATTCCTCTAAGCCCCTTTAAGCCCGTTCCCCTGGCAATACGCAAAAATACGGTTTCTGCTTGATCGTCTTTGTGATGCGCCGTAGCCAAAAAATCCGCATTCAATTTATTTTTTAATTCAAAAAGCGAATTATACCTTGCATCTCTTGCAATCGCCTCAAAACCGCCCTTGCCGTTATCCTCAAAAATTTCCGGGTTTATGAAAATTTCGTAAAACGGTATGCGATATTCCTCGCATTTTTTTTTAATCAATCCGGAATCTCTGTTTGCATCCTTTCTAATTCCGTGGTTTATGTATGCTGCATATAAATTTGAGTATTCTTTTGCATCATTTGCAAAGCGATGCAACATGCACATACTGTCTAAGCCGCCGGAAACCGCAAGGAGAATGGAGTGGCACTTAGGTGGCATAAGCGGAAGGTAGAAATTATCCGTTTTCTATATTATACCACCGAAGCCGGAGTGGTGAAATTGGTAGACGCGCTGGACTCAAAATCCAGTAGGGGCAACTCTGTGGGGGTTCAATTCCCCCCTCCGGCATAGCCACCAATAAGAGGTCATTATGAAAAAATTCCTGTTTCCTGTTATAGCCCTGTGCTTCTCCGTTTCTTTTGCTCAATTTGACGACGAATGGGCAGATTTCGACTATGAGCACGCCGGTTTAAGCCAAACCGAATTCCAAAATGTGAAGGAGTCCGGCATGAGCAAAGACAAGCTCTTGCATTTGTTAGAAATAGGCATCCGTCCTTCGGTTTATTTAAAGGAACCTTGGAAAGATTTAGGCGTATCCGAGGCGGAATGGTTGGAGCAACGCGAGGGCGGAATGGAAGATAGCGAAATAGACCGCACCTACAAAAACCAAGCCGGTAGCCAAGGCTTTGCTTATCTTTCCATCCTGCTTCCGTCTCTCTACCAGTGGAGCACGGATCAAGTAGTAAAAGCAGTGGCGATGAATGTTTTGGAAGCCAGCGCAATAGGCTTAACGGTATTTTTAGCTACCAATGGAAGCACCGATGGGCAATGGACTTGGGGACTTGGTGCAATAGCCGTTGTTCATATTTGGTCGTTCGCAGATGCAATTCTTACAAGCCAGTGGGATAACAATCCCGACGCTCGCAACTTCTCGTGGGGCATCATGCCAACAGGCAAGGATTCCTTTGCCGCTGCAGCTACGTTCAGGTTCTAAACAAGGAAGCAACTCATAACTTAATGCGCCTGGCACATCTGGCGCAGTTCCCCACCCATTCGTTGCGCACATTCATATAAATCCTTGAATAAACTCCGCAACAATGGCTGATCACTCCCAGCCACCTTCTGCGCTTTGGCATTGCAGAATTTTTATCCGTTATCATCCTTTCTTTGAAGTTTTTGTTTGCGCTCCTTTTCCAGCTTTTTTTCCAAGGTTTTTTCCGCACTCGCAATTTGCTCTTCCAGTTTTTTTGCGGAAGCGAGCATTTTTTCATCTGTACTGTACACACTACGCAAACGTTCCAAATAAAATTTCGCCGAGGGGAATTCATTCATTTCAATATAACTGTTTATGAGCATAACAATAGCTTCTTTTTGGCGAGGGCTTTTGGGGAATTCATCTAAAAATTCTTTTAAGTAAATCGCTGTGGCACCCGGCTCTCCCATTCTGAAATATAACCTTGCGATTAGAAAATCATTCTCCGCAACCCTGTTGCTTAAACTGTCTATATACTGATATGCGGAATCCATCAGAGCCGAGTTCGGATATTCCGATTCAAAGCGGCTAAAATCTCTGATTGCAAAAGTTGTGTTTGATTGGTCGCGCGAATCCTTGTAAGATAAGTTATAAGCAGACACAGCTTTGCGGTAAGCGGCTGTTTCGGCATAAGGCGAACCGGGGAAAAAGTTTACGAAACTTCCGTATTCGGCACGTGCCTCCAACCACTCTTCCAAATGAAAATGCGATTCGGCAAGTAAAAAATAAGTTTCTTCCATAACGCCGGTTCCCGTGCAACTCTGCATAATTTCTTCCAAATCTTCCTTTACACTCCAATACTTGCCGTTTTTGAATTTCCCTTCCGCCTCCTTGTATTGCGCAACACACCTCTCCGTCAAGGTACCTGTGTAGGTTTTGGAAGCGCAGGACAATAGCACCAAAAAGACCGAACTGCAAACTAAAATTTTAAGCATACATTTACCTTCTGGAAGAATTTATAAAAATAATTTTGAACTTTTGCTTTTGCAAAGTCTATTCTATCCGGTTTTGGGATAGAAAACCTATTTGCAAAAATATCCGGATGCTTTGCTATGCTGAGTGCGAAAAAATCATCTTTTAATTTTTCAAAACCCCGCTTATCAAAAGGAATATCCAAGTTGCCAAAGTAGTACGGAAGTTTAGGGGTTATATCTTTGAAAATATCAACATAGCAATAATAAGGCAATTTTTCTTGAGGTATATAAATTGTATTTGCAGAATCTTCTTTTATAAAAGTGCGAGAACGCTTTAATGCGTTTATGTCTCGCATTGTGAAAAATTTAAAATCGCTTGCATTTGGGTTGCGAACCGGATATTTTGAGATATATTTGCAAACATAGTCATAATCGGAAATTGAGAATTCCTGTTTTTCCAATGTTTTGAATTTCCTTTCAATAATTTGTTCATAGCTTGTGCCTTGCGCATTC
>LIUH01000018.1 GCA_001462225.1 Fibrobacteria bacterium GUT31
GTGCGAAACCAGTTCGTAAAATTCCTTATACTGTTTCTCCTCTATGCCTTTTGCGCTTTGCCGCCAAAGGGCTGGTTTTTCGTTCAGCCTCTCGACATTTTCCTTTTTGTCTTTGTCCAGCGAATGGACGTAAATCGGGTGAGTGACAAATTCGCTGTATTTGCGAACTATGCTTTTTACTTTCCAGTCCTGCGAGAAGTCTTTGCAGTCGTCTTCGTCTTTCAGGTAAATTGTGATTTTTGTTCCGGCTTTTTCTTTTGGCAGTTCATCTATGGAAAAATCCCCTGTACCTTCGGATACCCACTGGTAGCCTTGTTCTTCGCCGGCTTTTTTGGAATGCACTTCCACCTTGGAGGCTGCCATAAAAACACTGTAAAATCCAACACCGAACTGCCCGATTAAATTCACATCTCTTTTCGCATCACCCGTTATGCTCTGCAAAAAATTCTTTGTTCCGGAGCGAGCTATGGTACCAAGGTTCTGAATTAAATCCTCTTTGTTCATGCCGATTCCGTTATCTTCCACAGTGAGGATTTTGGTTTCGTCGTTTGCGGCTATGTCTATGCGCAGTTCCGTGCTTGCAGGCAAGAGTTCCGGGTTGGATATGGACAAAAATCTGAGTTTATCCAAAGCGTCCGCCGCATTTGAAACCAATTCCCGCAAGAATATCTCCTTATTGCTGTACAAAGAATGAATCATCAAGTGCAACAACTCGCGAACTTCCGTTTGGAATTCCATTTTTTCCGACATAATTTCTCCAAATGAATGAAATTTTTTTGGAAATATAGAAAAAAACAAAGTACCTTTACAGGCACGGAAATTTTTTCTATATTCTCTCTAAATAATTAAATGTAGGAGTTTTTATGAGCAGGTTAGTTACCTATGTCGTCATTGCCGCAACAGTTATAGTTTCTGTAGCGATAGCTTTTGTCGTTATACGCAAGCGCAAAAATTTAATTGAGGAGGATTAACAGTCTTTGAAAAAAAATAATGCGCTTTTTTTAGCGGCGCTTGCGTTCCTTGCGCTGCTTTTTCTTGTATTTAGCGAATTTGTTTCCGATAGTTCAAAATTAATGTACAATAGCGATCAACTTAACAGTGTAGGTTCCCGTTATGTTAGAGCTGGTAACTTTATTTTGCCTGAATGGGAAAGTTCGCGCCTTGGCGGCATTCCAACTATGGATGCTCTGTTTGGAGATGTTTATCACCCACTCACTCTGGTTTACTTTATACCGGGACTCGACCCGGACAGAGCCACAGGCTTTAAGTTCATTTTAACAATTTGGTGCGCCTTTATTGCTGCTTATATTTTGGCAAAATATTTAACGGACAAGTGGCAATGGGCGGCTCTGCTCGGCTTTTTATATGCGTGCAGCCCCCAATATTTCACATATATATACGGCGGGCACGATGGCAAAATGATGGTTTTTGCTGCGGCTCCTTTTGCGATGTATGCTTTAATCAGGCTGCTACGCGAAGGTTCTATAAAACATGGGATTTACTTTTCGCTTTCCGTCGTTTGGATGGTGCTTTCTCCGCATTTGCAATTGACCTATTTCTTTTTATGGGGTGCCGGGCTTTATACCTTGTTTGAACTTTTTTCCAATCCGCTTTCCGCAAAAGTTCGTAGCATTCGTTTAGGGCTTGCAGCTCTGGCTCTGGCTATTGGTCTTGCGATTTCCGCTTTTCAAATAATTCCGCCTTATTTATATACAACAACAGAATCCGTCAGAGGAAGCGCGGAGAAAACAACCATTGAGCATTCCGCAAGCTGGAGTTTGCACGGCGAAGAGCTTGCCGCCATGATTTTGCCGGGATTTTTGGGAACGGATGCCGGTAAAGAAACGGAAAATAGCTACTGGGGGCAAAATCCATTTAAGCTAAATGCAGACGGCGCAGGAGTTCTTTTAACCTTCCTCGCTCTTTGCGGCTGTTTGCTGCCCGGCAACAGAAAGCAAGCGTTATTCTGGTTCTTCGGCTGTGTTATAGCTCTCTCTTATGCCGTAGGCTTGCATTCGTTTTTGTTTAGCGCATGGTTTAATTTTGTTCCGGGTGTCAAAAATTTCCGTGCCCCCAGCATGGCTATTTTCTGGCTCCCACTTGCCTTCTTATTTTTAGCAGCCCCCGTCCTCAAAAATTTGGAAGAAAACAAAAAAATCATCAAACAGGGTGCAATTTTGTTCGGAATTTTACTAGTTGCCATCCTATTTTTCCGCTACACTTGGGAGAGTTTAAACGGCATTCCCGCAGCGATATTCATACTCCTATTCGGTGCATATTTTATAAAAATCCAAAACTCTCAACTCTCAACTCTCAACTCTCAACTAAAAAAACGGGCCGCATTGAATATAATTCTCTGGTCCATCCCCTTTATAATTTTAGCGAGTTTCTTTTTAAATCCTGTAAGCGGAAGTTATTTTAAGCCTGTGGATTTTGTAAAAGCCGGCGAATTGGTTTCTTTTTCAATTACTTCTTTTGTCATATGTGCTGCTGTTTTGGGTGTGGCATTTTTTGTTTTGAGTAAGGGCGTTGCGGGCAACGCCCCTACTCAAAAAACCTTGATTTTAATAGCGATTGCCGCTGTAGATTTAGCCATTGTAAATTTTCCATATATTCAAAATGTTCAAAGAGCGGCTTATTACAATCCAAAGCACACGATTATTCAGGCTATCAAACAGGACAGCCCAAACGACTATGAACGTCCTCGCATTTTTGCTTTAACGAGGAATCCGGCGATTAGCGGGAACAATCTGGCATCTTACGGTTTAAGAAATGCGCTTGGGTTTCATGATAATGAAATAGCAACATACCGTATTTTCAAAGAACAATTGCAAAATTCGGCAATGCTGGACCTAATGAATGCGGGTTATATAATTTATGATACCGAGCGCGGCACCGGGGTGGAAAAAAATCCCGGCAATTTAGGCAGGGCAAAAATATATTACCGATGGCAAACCGAAAATTCCGGCAAAGAAATTATCGAAAGATTAAAAGACAATAATTTTGATTACAAAAACATTTTATTATTAGAAAATTCCCCTCTCATAGAGGGGTGGCAGGCGCAGCCTGACGGGGTGTATTTAGAGCAAGGAAATGTAAAAACCACCCACGCAAAACATGACAACATCATTTTTGAAATAGAAAGCACTGCCGCAGGAAAATTATTCGTCTCCGAGAATTACCACAAATACTGGAAGGCAAAAGTAAACGGAGAAGCCACGGACATTCGCAGAGCGTTCAGCACATTTATGGCAGTTGATGTTCCGCAAGGAAAATCCGTTGTGGAACTCAGTTATATATCCGACAGCGTCAGGTTTTCGCTATGGATTGGATTAGCGGGTTTGGTATTGCTTTTTGCGATGATTTTCTTTGCTTGGAAAAGAAGGGTATAATGTGAAAATAGCCATAGACGCACGCATGATGAATAAAAGCGGTATTGGGACTTATATTAAACACATGATAAAAAATGTAGGCTACAATATTGTTTTAGACAATTCAAATTTCCCGTGCAAAAATTACAGCATAAAAGAGCAGTTGTTTTTCCCTTACAAAAAACTTCGCAGAGAAAAAATTGATGTTTTGCATATTCCGCATTTGAACATTCCGATTTTTTATCGCGAAAAACTCATAGTTACAATACACGATTTAACGCATTTAAGATACCCGCAATTTTTACCGAGCAAATTCCATTATCATTATTTTAAATTCATGCTCGGAACAGCAACGAAAAAAGCATCTAAAATTTTAACGGATTCTCATAATACAAAAAAAGACATAATGGAATTTTTTAATGTTGAGCCGACTAAAATAAAGGTTATATATTTAGGAGTGGGAAAAGAATTTGTGATTAAAGAAAAAGAGCAGATTTTTTATCTTTACGAAAAATATAATATTCCGCAAGGGAAAAAGATTATTTTGTACGTAGGCAATTTATTGCCTCATAAGAATTTAAGCGGTTTATTAAAAGCTATTCATTTAATAAAAGAAGATTACGTTTTGATTTTAGCCGGGAAAAGTTTTAAAAACAGATACGAGCAAAAACAAGAAAAAGCCTCCATTGTTTACGCCGGCGAGGTGAGCCAAGATGAACTTGTGGATCTTTATAATCTGGCAGATTTATCCGTGCTGCCTTCTCTTTACGAAGGATTTGGCTTGCCTGTTTTGGAGAGTTTTGCCTGCGGAACTCCCGTAGCGTGTTCCAACACTTCCAGTTTGCCGGAGGTTGGCGGAAATCATGCTTTTTATTTTGACCCAAAAAATGAAAACGATATTGCAGATGCAATAAATAAGGCTTTTGAATGGAAAGACAGCCCGCTTGCTTTAAGGGAATACGCTTTGCAATTCTCTTGGAAAAAAACGGGCAGGGAAACTCTGGATGAAATCAATTCCTTGGCAAATTAAACTGGCTATTAGCATTTTGCTTTTGGCTTTGGTAGTTTGGAAATTCCCGGTTTTCGACATAATAGCGAATTTAAAAGATGCGCGCTTGGGCTGGATTTTGCTCGCATTTTTGCTCGGCGAACTCATTATATTAAGTCAAGCATTTCGCTGGCATTATCTTTTGCTCACACCCAAAGAGCAAAAACCCAAGTTCAACGTACTTTTGAAATACACTGTGATTGGCTATCTTTTTAATCTGTTTGCACCCGGCGGGGTTGGCGGAGATGTTTACCGTTCCGTAGCTCTAGGCAAAGCGCACAATGTTATAGCGGGTAGCGTAGTTTCTGTTTTTGTTGCCAGAATTTTAGGACTTATCGCTTTGTGCCTGCTGTTTTGGCTCGCGTTGCCTCGCTTTGAGCAGATTCCTAAACAAGCTATTTGGTTTATGGCCGCCGTATCGTTGTTTTTAATATTATTATGTATTTGCTTGGTGTTTAATCCTTTCAAAAAAGGAAAATTCGGGCAATTTGCACAAAAGTTAAGGGATTACAAAAAATATCCCTTGCGATTGCTTGCAGCGATGTTCGGCTCGCTTTTTATGCAGGTTTTAGTTGTTTTAATGCAACTGGCGCAATTCAAAGCGGTTGGCATTTCCGTTCCTATGAGCTTGGTTTTTATTGTTGTTCCCGTTACGGTTTTGTTAACGACCATTCCGATTTCTTTTAACGGCATTGGGGTTAGAGAATGGAGCATGCTTTCCTTAACCGCTTATGCGATAAATCCCGAGCAACTGCTGGCATCTTTGCTTTTGGGTTATGCGATGGTTATTTTGCAAGCGGTTCAGGGAGGCATACTCTTTGCTAATCACGCCTTCTTCAAATAAATTCCTCCCAAAGGCGGAACCATCAATTCCAAACTGAATTGCCTGCCATGCGAGGGAATGTCTTCCGTCCAGCGTTCACCGGCGTTGCCCATGTTGCTACCGCCCCAAAGCTGGGAATCCGAGTTGAAAATCTCAAGCCATTTTCCGCCTGCCGGTGCCCCTAAGCGGTAAGGCGCTCTGGGAACAGGCGTAAAGTTGAATATGCACAGAATAAGCTCTCCGTTTCTGGAACGGCGGAAAAAACTCAGTATGGAATTATCAACATCATCGCAGGTAATCCATTCAAAGCCGTCCCAGTGGTGATCTATTTCCCAAAAAGCACGTTCCGATTTGTATAATGCACCAAGGGTTCTCATCATATTGTGAAGCCCGTTGTGAACCTCAAAACCCAGCAAATGCCAATCCAAAGAATGCTGCTCTTCCCATTCCTTGCCCTGACCGAACTCGCTGCCCATAAACAGAAGTTTTTTACCGGGGTGTGCATACATAAAGGCATAAGCCAAACGCAAATTCGCAAACTGCTGCCAGCAATCACCCGGCATTTTGCTCAACATACTGCCCTTTCCGTGAACAACCTCATCGTGCGAAAGAACCAAAATGAAGTTTTCCGAATAAGCGTAAATCATGCTGAATGTCAAGTTGTGGTGATGGTATTTTCTGTGGATGGGTTCCTTGCTTATGTAGGTTAAAAAATCGTTCATCCAGCCCATGTTCCATTTGTAGTGAAAGCCAAGGCCGCCGAGTTCCGGCGGGCGGGTTATGCTTGGGAAACTCGTGGATTCCTCTGCGATGAAAATCGCATGGGGAGCGTGTTTGCCCATTATGCTGTTCAAATGCTTTAAAAATTCAATGGTATCGTAGTTTATATTGCCGCCGTCTTTGTTGGGAATCCACTCGCCGGCGTTCCTGCCGTAATCCAAGTAAAGCATACTGGCAACGGCATCGACACGGAGGCCGTCTGCATGGAATTCACGCAGCCAGTACATCGCATTTGAAATCAAAAAATTTGCGACTTCTCTGCGGCCATAGTTGAAAATATAGGTTCCCCAGTGCGGATGCTCGCCCTGCCTTGGGTCTGAATGTTCATAACACGCGCTGCCGTCAAAACGCCCAAGCGCATGGCCGTCTTTGGGAAAGTGCGCCGGCACCCAGTCCAAAATAACACCGATGTTGCTCTGGTGGCATTTATCCACAAAATGGCGAAACTGGTCCGGAGAGCCATACCTGCTGGTAGGGGCAAAGTAACCGGTGACCTGATAGCCCCAGGATTGGTCAAGAGGATGCTCCATTACCGGCATAAATTCAATGTGCGTATAGCCCATTTCCACAACATAAGGTATCAAGGTTTCCGCAAGTTCGTCCCAATTCAAAAAGCGTTCGGGATTATCGGGGTCGCGTTTCCAAGAACCGGGATGAACTTCGTAAATGTTCATAGGGCTGCCGAAAACCTGCGTTGCGCTGTGAGTTCGCATATAAAGGTCGTCTCCCCATTCGTAGCCGTCTAAGTGCGCTACTACAGAGGCGGTGTTCGGGCGAAGCTCGCTGAATTTTGCAAGAGGATCGGCCTTTTGATACATATTGCCTTCTTTGGAATGCAGTTCAAAGCGGTAAAGCTCGCCCTCTCCTATTTCCGGAATGAATATCTCCCAAATTCCGCTATTTCCGCGAACTCGCATTTGATGCCTATGCCCGTCCCAAGAATTGAAGTTGCCTATAACCGAGGCAGCGCGGGCATTTGGTGCCCACACGGAGAACAGAACGCCTTTAATCCCTTCTACCTCTTCAAGGTTTGCGCCGAGTTTGCGGTAAAGTTCGTAATGAACGCCGGTTTGCATCAGGTGGAGATCAAAATCAGTAAGTACGGGCGGGAAAGCATAAGGGTCAAGGACTGAGTATTCAACCCCATTTTCCAGCTCTACATTTAGCCTGTATAAAAAATGCTCGAATTTTTCCTCTATCTGCGCTTCAAAAAAGCCGGAATTGCCGAGTTTTTCCAAATTAAATTTGCGGGATTTATCCAATGCCTCGCCGGAAATTGCTTTGGCACCGGGCAAATAAACCCTAACACTCATTTTGCTTCCCTTGCTTATGGGGTGTAGTCCCAGTATTGAAAACGGGTCTGCGCACATAAAATCATTCAAAACCTGCATATTTACAGGCTTAATCGTTGTCCATTTCAGCCACTTAGGAGCACTCATTTTTACCTCTGTTTAGTTTGCTTGCAAGAGAATATAGAAAAAAATTTTGTATATTTATAAGTATGGAACAATTGTTTGCAAATATAGGCACGGTAGGCGGCTTGGCTGGAATAGCGGCTATATTGGCGGTTATTGTATCTCATTTCAAAAACAAACAGAACAATCAACTTGAAATGTTGGTAGCAGAATCCAAAAGCAACTCCGAAGCGTTCCGTGCCCAACTGCAAGCACTGCAAGTGCAAATTCAAGCTATGCAGGAAAATTTTGATAGCCAAATGAAAAATATGCAAGTCAGTTTTGAAAACCAAATGAAAGCTATGCAAGCTGACTCTAAAAGTAGCAATGAAGCCTTTCGTTCCCAAATTCAAGCTATGCAAACTGACTCTAAAAGTAGCAATGAAGCCTTTCGTTCCCAAATTCAAGCTATGCAGGAAGGCTTTGATAGGCAATTGAATTCGTGGAGAAGTTTGTGGGAAGCCTCCACGCAAGAGGTCAGAGAGCTTAAGATGGAGATTAAGGAACTGCGAGTGGAAAACGACAAATTAAGAACGGAAATAGTTGAACTCAAAGGGCAGCTTAAAGAGCATTACAAGTTAGCGTAAACGAATGAACCCCAAATGACCGAAAAAGAAAAAATGCTCTCCGGCGAGTTATACACTGTTGACGATGAACTCAGACGTGATTTTTTGAATGCGAAAAGAATCACGCGACTGTTTAACAACACAACCGAAGAAGAAACGGAATACAGGAAAAAACTTTTATCGGAACTTTTTGAAAAAGCAGGAAATAAAATATATATTGAACCGCCTTTTCGTTGCGATTATGGTTTTAATATTTCGATAGGAGATAATTTTTACGCCAATTATGATTGCATAATACTCGATGTGAATAAGGTGGAAATCGGGAATAACGTGAAACTAGGCCCTCGTGTGTGCATCTATACGGCGGGGCATCCTATAGAAGCGGCGGTAAGGAATTCGTTTTTGGAATTCGGCAAGCCGATAACGATAGGCAATGATGTTTGGATTGGCGGGAATGTCGTAATAAACCCCGGGTTAACTATTGGGAGCAATGTTGTTATAGGCTCCGGTTCTGTTGTAACTAAGAATATTCCCGATAACGTTGTTGTTGCGGGAAATCCTTGCAAGGTTTTGCGTTCAATAGCTTGAGGTTAAATGCCCGACGTCCTCACACAATTCCTAACCGAAACCGAAAGCAAAGGCATCTCGCTTTACCCCGCACAGGAAGAAGCCGTTATGGAACTCTTGGACGGCAAAAATGTAATTTTAGCAACACCTACCGGCTCAGGGAAATCGCTGGTTGCGAGCTTTTTGCACCGATTGATGCTCTCCAAAAATCTGCGCTCCGTTTATACATGCCCCATAAAAGCACTCGTGAATGAAAAATGGATTGCGCTCTGCAAAGAATTCGGGGCACAGAATGTTGGGCTTTCAACAGGCGATGCTACGGTTAACCACAACGCTCCCATACTTTGCTGCACTGCGGAAATTTTGGAGCAAATCGCTTTGAGGGATGGCGAAAAATCTGATATAGGCGCAGTCGCTATGGATGAGTTTCATTATTACAGCGACAAGGAAAGAGGGGTTGCTTGGCAAATCCCATTGCTTACGATGAAGCGCGCTCAATTCCTTTTAATCTCCGCAACGCTTGGCGAAACCGCATTCTTTGAACAGGAAATGACAAAGCTGAACGGGCTTCAAAGCGTGTGCATAAGGAATGCGGAGCGCCCTGTTCCTCTGGAGTTCGCATACTCGGAAAGCCCGCTCCCCAACGAAGTTCAGAGGCTGTTGAACGAGGGCAAAGGCCCCGTTTATGTGGTGCACTTCACGCAGAGCGAGGCGGCTGAGAATGCTCAAGCGTTCACAAGTTTGGACATCGCCGGATTGCTTAAAAAAGACAAAATCGCAGAGACCATCGCTGATTTCAGATTTTCAAGCCCCTTTGGAGCGGATATAAAAAGATGGCTCAGACAAGGCATCGGGCTTCACCACGCAGGGCTTTTGCCCAAGTACAGGATTTTAACCGAGAAGATGGCACAACAGGGATTGCTTCCGGTGATTTGCGGCACAGATACCCTGGGGGTTGGGGTTAATGTGCCTATCCGCACGGTTCTCTTCACAAAATTGTGCAAGTTCAACGGCGAGAAAACTACCATTCTTCCGGTTAGGGACTTTCACCAAATTGCGGGCCGGGCCGGGCGCAAGGGCTTTGATACCGTGGGCTATGTTATTGCACAGGCACCGGAGCACGTTATAGAGAATAAACTGCGTGAAGCAAAAGCGAGCAAAACCGGGCGCAAGTTTCAGCACGCAAGCCCACCGGAAAAGGGCTTTGTGAATTGGGACAAAACGACTTTTGAAAAACTCATAAACGGTCAGCCCGAAAAACTGGTTTCAAGGTTCGCGGTGGATGCTAACATAATCTTACTAACCTCATCACACGGTTGCCGTGCATTGCACAACTTGATAATGAACAGCCACGACACAAAGGAGCAAAAGAAAATCCATATACGCAGGGCAATTCAAATTTACCGCTCGCTTCTCTTGCAGGGAATCATAGCAAACGGCAAGCCCGCAATTGACTTAAACGATCGCTTTGCCATGCACCAGCCCCTTTCGCTTTGGCTCTTGGAGAGCATAGAGAAAATCGCCGATTTGAACGCTCTGACCCTGCTCACCCTTATAGAAGCGATTCTGGAAGAAGCGGAGATGGTGCGCCGCAAACAGCTCTCAAAACTCAAAAACGAAGCGATTGGAGAGATGAAGTCTCAGGGAATTGAATTTGATGAGAGGCAAGCACGTCTGGAGGAGATGCGCCCGCCGGAGCCTGAGAATGCGGAGTGGATAGAGGCGAGCTTTGACGAGTTTTCAAAGAGGCACCCCTGGGTGAGCGGAGAGCGTATTCATCCGCAGACTGTGGTTTTGGAAATGTTCGCGGAGTGCTTTTCTTTTTCCGGCTATATAAAACAGTATGGCTTGGAACGCATAGAGGGTCTCTTGCTCCGCCACATAAACAGCGTTTACAAGGTTCTGGCGCACACCGTGCCGGAGCGTTTCAAGAACGAGGAAATTCTGGAGATGCAGGATTATCTGCGTGAGATGCTTCAGCGGGTTGATAGCTCTCTTTTGGACGAGTGGCAGCGTATGCAGAACCCGGAGTTCATCCTTCCCGAAGAGCGTGAGGAGCCTTTGCCACCCTTTGCGGTCAGCGAGCGAATGGTCAAAGCCCTTGTTTTGCAATTTTTGGTTGCCTGGGGCAAGGGGGATTTTGCCGCCGCCGCCGACTGCCTTGAACCGAGCGAGGAGTTCAGCGAAAAGAAGCTGGCCGCGCTTCACAAACAATACATAGAGACGCACAAAGAATTGCGGCTTGATGCGGAGGGTCGTTCCAACAAGCACACCTCTATTGAAAAGAGAGGCGATACTTGGCTTGTACAGAGAATGCTCCAAGATTACGATGAGCAAAACGACTGGCAGGCGGAATTTGAGGTTGATTTGGTGGCGTCCAAGAGGGAGGAGAGGCTGGTGATGAAGCTGGGGAGGCTGGCTTATTTTTCTATCTTATTGTTACAAAACCGTTAAGAATGAGGTCCCCTTATGAAGAAAACACTGTTTGCAATTTTGGCAACTTGTTCCCTGCTCTTCGCAGAATCCTATCAAGTCAATACCCTCAGCGCAAAGCAGTTGGGTATGGGTCACACCGGCGCGGGTCAAAAGCTCGGCTCGGAGAGTATGCACTTTAACCCCGGTGGTCTAGGCTTCCTGGATAAAACGCTGGATATTTCCGTTGGCGCAACATTTATCATGCCTACGGTACAATTTCAAGGCCTCCAAGGAAAAACCGAAAACACTAAGATGGGTACGCCGCTTTATGTTTATGCGGCTTCCAATATAAACGATTGGTTCTCCGCCGGCCTTAGCTTTACAACTCCCTATGGCAATTCCGCAGATTATGGCAAAGACTGGGAAGGTGCCGACCGTTTGCAAGATATATCTTTGTCTGTTTACGCTTTGCAACCCACCGTGGCTTTTAAAGTCCGCGATGATATCAGCATCGGTGTAGGCCCGGCTATTTATTTCGGTAGTTTTGAGCAGAACAAGGCTATCAGCAGCAGTTTGGGAAACTATAGGCCTTTTGCATCTGGGCTTCGTGAGACAAGTCAGATTCCCAGTCTAAATCCGCAACTTGCGGGTGCTCTTGCTGCGTATGCTAATATCGTAGATAATACTATTGATAAATACGAACATACCAGTGCAGTATCGGCAAAGTTTTCCGGCGATGCAGATGTAGCTGTAGCTGCTAATGTAGGTATTCTATATGATTTGATTCCGAATAAACTCTCTTTAGGTGTTGCTTATCGTTCTGAAGCTAAAATGAAAGTTGCAAATGGAAAATCAGAGATAACTGTCGATGGTGGCGCGCAGACCGATTTAGCTACTTTGAATCAAATAATAACCGCAGCAAATAATCCGGCGGTTCCAACCTTTCCGCCGTCCGCTCTTAATGAAGGCAATTTTACAGCGGAGCTTCCCCTGCCGGCTAACTTAAATACCGGTATTTCTTTCCGCCCCACAGAGAAATTGCTTTTGGCTTTCGATTGGCAGATGGTATTCTGGGGAGTTTATAAAGAACTTGTTATTGACATTGATAATTTAGGACAGCAAGTGTCGCAGAAAAAATACCATAATACCGATGCTTACCGCTTTGGCGCGCAATATACGATAATAGACCAACTGGATTTGCGCTTGGGTGTGTACTATGACGAAACCCCCGTGGATGATGATTACTTAACCCCGGAATCCCCCAGCACAAATAAACTAGGCTCCACCATAGGCTTCTCCTTCCGTCCCATACCCAATTTCTCCGTAGATGCCTCCTTCCTCTACTCGAAGGGTTCCGGCGGCTTCGGCAGAAAGTCAACATCCGGCAGCAATGCTGAGAAGGATGATGGCCTTGACGGACGCTATAGTGTAACAGCCTTGGTACCCTCGGTTGGCGTGAGCTTTAACTTCTAATGCAACTCAAACACAAACTCCCCTTAATCCTGTTCGTAGCCTACGTGGTACTAACAGGTTCGCTTGTTTTTTACGCGCTCTCCAGCTCGTCAAAAACGCGAAGGGTGTCTCAATTTGAGGCGGCAATAGCCAAAGCGCGAAACTATTCCGATGAAATAGAATCTTTTATACTGGAAAGGATAGGCGAATTAAAAGGACTGGAAAGCGGCATGGCGTTGATGGAAAACCTAGACGACGCAACCAAAGCAGTCCGTATAAAAGGAACACTGAAAAAATTGGCCGAGCAACCGGTTGTTTATGATGTTCATATAAATTACGACCAAAACGCTCCGAAAAAGATACAGTTAACAGAGCCATACCAGCATACCTTTGATGGCGAAAAACAAACTCTCATCACCCTTAGCTACCCGCTTTTCATCAATGGAAAATTTACGGGCTTGGCGGTAATGGATTTGGATTTAAACGGGCTTCAAAAAGAATTGTTTGCCGGAAAACAAGACAGCGTATCAGGCTCTTATGCGCTTTTAGTTTCAAACGAAGGCTTGATAGCAGCACATCCTAAATATGATGTTATTCTCAATAAAGCGGGCAGCGACCTGCCCACCGCAGAACAAAATGATTTGCTGAACACCATACGCAAGGGCGAAGACCGTGTAGTAGTTCAAAAAAGCAGTGTGACCGGAGAAGCCTCCGTTGTAGCCTACGTTCCCATGCAACCAAAAGAATTGGAATTACCTTGGTCTATAGCTTATGCGGTATCGGATAGCTATCTGCGGCGCGAAGAACTCGGCATTAGATACAGAACCCTAGCCATTCTTTGCCTTGTCGATATTATATGGGGTGTCTTTTTGCTCATGTTAATGGGCAGGGTTTTTAGACCCTTGACCAACACGGTTAAGCTGCTCGGCAAAATGACCGAAGGCGAGGGAAATCTGACCATTCGCCTTGAAGATCGCGGCAAAGACGAAATAGGGCAAATGTCAAAGGGGTTGAACACATTCATAGAGAAACTCCATTCAACAATAAAAACAACACAGAAAGAAGCGAAAAGTCTTTTGGATACTTCTTCAACCTTATACAGGCTGTCCGGCAATTTATCCCACTCATCGCAAACCTCTCTCGCCCAGTCCGAAAGCGCTTCCAAGGCTACCGGAGCGGCCAGCGAGAATGCCAGAGCAATAGCGAGCGACGCCGAAAAAACAAGTGCTCATTCCAACGAGCTTGCAAGTACAGCGGAGCAGATGAGCATGAACATGAACTCCGTTGCCAGCGCAGTGGAAGAACTCAGCGCGAGTTTTGCGGAAATAACCGGCAACACAGACCAGTCCCGCAAGATAGCGAGCGAGGCCACTCAAAAATCCGATGAAGCCACGGATGTTATGAGCAAACTCGGCGTTGCGGCAAAAGAGATAGGCCAGGTGACGGATGTAATCAAAAGAATAGCGGACAAAACGAATTTATTGGCGTTGAATGCCACCATAGAAGCGGCAAGCGCAGGCGAGGCCGGCAAGGGCTTTGCTGTTGTTGCCGGCGAAATCAAGGAACTTGCGAACCAGAGCGCGTTGAGTGCAGACGACATTGCCCGCCGCATAGAGGGCATTCAGAGCGGCACCAGCAACGCTGTGAATGTGATACACAGCGTATCGGGTATAATAACCAAAATAAACTCTTCCATAGAGGAAATAGCGAGCAGTGTAAAACAACAGACCGAAGCGAGCAACGAGATAGCGAATAATGCCGGCCAAGCCAACATCGGCGCAAGGCAGTTAGTCGGCTCAATAAGCGAGATAGCAGTTGCGGCTAGGGCTTCTGCCAAGAACGCCGAGAGCGTGGCTGAGGGCACAAAGAGAGTTTCCGAAAGCGTCGGTGTTATGTACGAGGGTGCAAAGAAATCCAACTTGGATGCCGCAGAGTTGAACAAAGCCGCAGATATGCTCAAATCTTTGGCGGAGGACCTGGACTTAATTGTGAGCAAATTTGAAACTTGAAACGGAGATCTATAGATGTTGCTTAAATACAAAATTCCAATAATCATGTTTGTGGTATTCACGGTACTGATAGGTTCTTTTGTCGCTTCCGTTTTATCCAATTCTACCGCGGTACGCCGAGAATCCCAGTTTGAAACGGCAAAAGCCAGGTCCCAAGACTATTCCAACAAGGTGAAGGCTTTTCTAGCGGGAAAGTTAATTGAACTCAAAGGTTTGGAAAGCAATGTATCCATGATTAGAGATTTGGATGATGAAACCAAGAAAGAGCAAATATTGAAATTATTGCTAAAATTGGTAGAATTGCCGGCTGTTTCCAGTGTTTATGTCAATTTTGAACCCGGTTCTTTTTTCAGCGCAAAGCTAACGCAACCCGGGCATACTTATTCCGTGGACGCTTTCCGTCCTTCAGCCGGCGGTGTGGAAACCTCTATTGAGGAGTCTTACGATATGGATACCGGAGAGGATATCGAATGGTATGTCGGTTCAAAGAAATCCGGCAAACCGAATTTAACGGAACCATACAAATGGAGATATAATGAAAACGAGCCGGAACTTCTGATGATAAGTTTAACTTACCCGATTTTTGTGGACGAAAAATTCGCCGGCGTAATAGGAATTGACTTGGAATTAGACGCCTTGCAAAAAGCATTGTTCGATGGAATGCAAGATAACTCCATAGGCTCTTATGTGATTTTCGTTTCAAACGAAGGATTAAGAGTAGCGTACCCAAAACGAGACCTGATTCTAGCTCCCATAGGCGATGATTTGCCCCAAGCAGAGCAGAAAGATTTGCAAGATGCCATTAGCAAAGGCGAAGAACGTGTGATAATCCAGAAAAGCAGCGTGACCGGAGAGGTCTCCGTTGTAGCCTACGTTCCCATGAAGCCGAGTGGGCTTGAACGGCCCTGGTCTATAGGATATTCTGTGCCTCATTCCGCTTTGCGAGAGGAAGAACTCAGGGTGAGAAAGATGGTAATTGGGGTTCTTGTAGCAGCCCTTACTCTATGGGCGAGTTTTTTATTCCTATTGATAGCAAAAACTTTTAAGCCTTTAACCGGCATGGTTAAGCTGCTCGCCAAAATGACCGAGGGCGAAGGGGATTTGACCATTCGGCTTGCAGAAGGCGGGAGTGATGAAATAGGGCAAATGTCAAGCGGCTTGAATAAACTCATAGATAAACTTCATAAAACAATAAAAACAACACAGAAAGAAGCGAAAGGTCTTTTGGATACTTCTTCAACCTTATACAAGCTGTCCGGTAATTTATCCCACTCCTCGCAAACCTCCCTCGCCCAGTCCGAAAACGCATCCAAGGCTACCGAGGCGGCCAGCGAAAATGCGAGAGCGATAGCAAACGATGCCGCAAAAACAAGCGCTCATTCCAACGAGCTTGCAAGCACAGCGGAGCAGATGAGCATGAACATGAACTCCGTTGCCAGCGCAGTGGAAGAACTCAGCGCGAGTTTTGCGGAAATAACCGGCAACACAGACCGGTCCCGCAAGATAGCGAGCGAGGCCACTCAAAAATCCGATGAAGCCACGGATGTTATGAGCAAACTCGGCGTTGCGGCAAAAGAGATAGGCCATGTTACGAATGTGATCAAGGGAATAGCGGACAAAACGAATTTATTGGCATTGAATGCCACGATTGAGGCAGCGAGCGCAGGCGAGGCCGGCAAGGGTTTTGCAGTAGTGGCAGGCGAAATCAAAGAACTTGCGAATCAAAGCTCTCAAAGCGCAGACGACATAGCCCGCCGCATAGAGGGCATTCAGAGCGGCACGAGCAATGCCGTGAAAGTGATACACAAAGTATCGGAAATAATCAACAAAATAAATACTTCCATAGATGAAATTGCCGGCAGCGTAAAGCAACAGACCGAAGCGAGCAACGAGATAGCGAACAACGCCGGCCAAGCCAACACCGGAGCCAAGCAGTTAGTCGGCTCAATAAGCGAGATAGCAGTTGCGGCTAGGGCTTCTGCCCAAAACGCCGAGAATGTGGCTCAAGGCACAAAGAGCGTCTCGGAGAGCGTAAGCGTTATGTACGAGGGCGCAAAAAAATCCAACTCGGATTCCGCAGAGTTGAACCAAACCGCAGGCTCGCTAAAATCCCTGGCAGAAGACCTGGATTTAATTGTGAGCAAGTTTAAGACGTAAACCGTTTTTAAAGGTGACACCCGGATTCGAACCGGGGAATCACGGTTTTGCAGACCGTTCCCTTACCACTTGGGTATGTCACCGTAGGGTTTAAAATATAGAAAATTTTTTGAAATTTGTCAAATTTACGGTAATCTCTACCGCCTCCTACCCTGATTTTGTGGCGAAATATGGCAAATTTCGTGGCGAAAGGGGCAACCGCAAGGGATTGCCCCTACATCGTTGGTTATATTTGTGTTATTTATTTTGATTAATCCGTGAATATGGTTGACCGTATCGACCGTAAACCGCATTATGGTGTGACGGTAGGGGGCGACCTTCACGGTCGCCCTGCCCCAAATTTTCTACCTTTTGCAAAGCGTGAAAATTCCCATAAAAACATCTAAAGAAATAGAACGCATAAGAGATGCGGGTGCGCTTGTGGCAGAAACCTTGGCTAGAAGCGGCGAAATGTGCAAACCCGGCATAACCACGCAGGAAATAGACGATTTTGTGAGGGAATTCACGCTAAAAAATGGGGCAATCCCCGCTTGCTTGGGGTACAAGGGCTTCCCGAAAAGCGTTTGCACGAGTGTGAATGAGGTTGTAACTCATGGAATTCCAGGCCCTTACGTGCTAAAAGACGGTGACATCATAAACATAGACATAACATCCATTCTAAACGGCTATCATGCGGATTCCAGCGAAACGTTTTTGGTCGGGAGTCCCAAGCCAAACGCCTGCGAGTTGGTAGCCGCCGCCCGTGAATGTTTGTACGAGGGCATAAAGGTTTGCTCGCTGCCCAAGGCTCGTTTTAGCGATATCGGAGCGATAATAAGCGGAATAGCCGAGGAGCACGGCTTTAGCGTTGTACGTGATTATTGCGGCCATGGCATCGGCAGAAATTTTCACGAAGACCCTTTGGTTTTGCATTACCGCCAAATGCTCCCCGGTCCAAAAATCGAACCCGGCATGGTTTTCACCATTGAACCCATGATAAACGAAGGCAGCTACAAAACCAAAATCCTAGCGGACAAATGGACAGCCACAACAGCAGACGGCAAGCTCTCCGCCCAATGGGAACATACCATAGCCATAACCCCCCACGGCACAGAAATCCTGACCTTGGCCAGGTGACTTAGCTAAAAATGTCAACATATGTTTGCAAAGTATGAATAAAAAATTTTTTCTCGCCTATTTGCTCAATATTTATTTATATTAACGCAAGAATTTGAGGAGATATTCTTATGACTGATGAAGAATTAAAAGAGCAAGTCGCTGCAACCGTCCGCGAAGTGCAGAAAACAGCGGCGTACCAACGCGAAACCGAGCGATTTCTCAAAGAGCTATCTGCTAAAACCGACCGCGAAATAGATAAACTGGCCAAACAGATAGGCGGGGTAGAGCACAACATAGGCCATCACGCGGAACAGTTCTTTCAAGATGCGTTTGCGGACAAAAAAGTTTTTGGCGGCATTGAATATGACGATATAATTCTAAACATGACGTATAGAGATAAAACAGAAGAAGTGGAATTTGATATCGCTTTGGAAAACGGGAATTCAATAGCCTTAATAGAAGTCAAAAACCGAATACACCCTAATTTTGTTAAAGAGTTAGCAGAAGAAAGGATAGGTAAATTCCGCAGATATTTCCCTCAATACAAGGATTACGCCGTTTACCTCGGCATAGCAGGCTTTTCTTTTAGCAAAGCAGTCCTAGAAGAAGCCAAAAAATACGGCATCGGCATAATCAGGCAGGTAGGCAAAAGCATCGTTGTTGACGCAAAAGGATTAAAGGCATACCGGTAGGGGCAACGTTGGCATAAAAATCACACGAAAATCACGTAAATGTATTTTTTTTGTCCGTTTTGTATCTTTTTTATGTATATTTACTATTGTAAAACCTTTCAAAATGGAGTCTTTTATGAAAAAAATTGTTTTAGCGGCACTATGTGCTTGCGGTTACGCTACGGCTGTAGGTAGTTTGTGGGGGCCAAATACCGATGAGTTCCCTTCTTTACAGGTGTTAGTCCCAGAGGCTGTGACTTGTTGGGCTGGGAATCCTGAGCCAGTACAAGGCAATCCCTGTTACGAAACCGGGGGTTGGTGGTTCGGCTACGAAGATAAAGGAGGAACTGTGCAGGTTAAGAAAGGGACATTTACAGATTTTGGAGATGGAGTTAGCCTTACTGATGCGGAGGGAGTTTCCTTAATAGGGGCTGCCCTTGAAATTAAGTTCACAACATCTGCGGCTGCTTCAACTAGTGCTCCTTCAATTGCCGGCATAGGCTTTAATTTAAGAGGAAATGAAACCGGGGAAAACATAGCTTCTAAAGGCGGGTATTGCTTAACCTATGCTTTGAGTGGCACAGCATTGCAGTTTGAGCTTGGATGGGATGAAGATACATACAATTATGATACTTGGTATGCCCCACTTACAACAGGTGCTAAAAAAACTCTACAGTTACCTTGGAGTGCATTTGATAAAGATGGATGGGGTGGGAATGAAAACCCCCAATATGAACAGCCTATTACAACAGCGACCCAGGGTGCAGTGTCTGCTAAAATCAGACTTAAAAACGGCAGTGTTTCTGCTGGGGCTAATGCCGATTTTACTCTATATGAACTCGGCTGGAATAGCGAATGCACGGGCGGCACTCCGGTTATTTTCAACGGAGTTACAAACGCAAGTTTAAATTTAAGCCTATCCGGCAAAATGCTTTCCATGACTGTCAAGGAAGCCGTTCCTGTTCAGATTGTCAACTTGCAAGGCGCAATTGTTCACAGCCAAGTTTACGCCCCTGCCGGCAAAATGAACCTGAGCAACCTCCCAACCGGAGTTTACATGGTCAGGGTTCCATCCCTAGGCTATTCCGGCAAAATCATGCTTAAATAAATTGGTTGTTTAAAAAAAACGCCCCCGTTTCATCAAACGGGGGCGTTTTTTTTATATGAAACGTCAACATATGTTTGCAAAATGTAAATAGAAAACTTTTTTTGTCCATTTTGCTCAATATTTATTTATATTAACGCAAGAATTTGAGGAGATATTCTTATGACTGATGAAGAATTAAAAGAGCAAGTCGCTGCAACCGTCCGCGAAGTGCAGAAAACAGAAGTACAACTGCGCGAAACCGAGCGCCTAGTAGCCGAGCTGGCCAAACAGATAGGCGGGATAGACCACAACATAGGCCATCACGCGGAACAGTTCTTTCAGGATGCGTTTGCGGACAAAAAGGTTTTTGGCGGCATTGAATATGACGATATAATTTTAAACATGACGTATAGAGATAAAACAGAAGAAGTGGAATTTGATATCGCTTTGGAAAACGGGAATTCAATAGCCTTAATAGAAGTCAAAAACCGAATACGCCCTAATTTTGTTAAAGAGTTGGCAGAAGAAAGGATAGGCAAATTTCGCAGATATTTCCCTCAATACAAGGGTTATGCCGTTTACCTCGGCATAGCAGGCTTTTCTTTTAGCAAAACAGTCCTAGAAGAAGCCAAAAAATACGGCATCGGCATAATCAGGCAGGTAGGCAAAAGCATCGTTGTTGATGCAAAAGGATTGAAGGCGTATAGGTAAGGTTTTATTGGTAGGGGCGTTGCGTGCAACGCCCAAAAACTAATCGTTTATTCCACCTGTTCCCGTTCAACAAGCGCATTCAGGTAATCGACCAAAAGCGAACCCTGATTGTTTCCCGGAACTTCGGTATCGAATTCAACAACCCACAGGAACTTCGCAACTTTTAAAATATCAAAAGGCTCGCCCTCAATTCCCCCTTCTTCGTCTGCGGCAAAAGAACCCATGCCTTCAAACTGGTCTAAGAAAATTTTTACCTCCGAAGTATCCGTTTTTGCCGGAACCGAGAATACCCAGAAGTCATCATCATTCTTGGAAACAGCGCGGAACTCATGCGCCCCGCCCCAGTACCTGTATGCAAAGGCTACGGTTCCGTCAAATAATTGGGATTTCGCTTCCCCCAATTCCTCAAGATTTTTGCCTTTATTTGCGTCTGCTCCTAAATCTATACCGAGTGCAGCCTGGTCACCTTCTTCAGTTAGGTTGTAACTTGTCAATTTAATAGCCTGATTCGGATAACCTATGCTAAAACCGTTAATTACATAGTGAAGGGCGGAGTACTGGTTTGTCAATTTATTTTGCAACATTGCATTTGTTTTGTCCAATTCGCATGCCGGAGGAGGTACGGTATCTATTGCCGCTTCCAAACAATCCAATTCCAGGTTGCCTATGTCCCAGAACGCCGTTAAATCTTCTTCATCTTCGCCTTTTTTGGTAAAGCCATAGGGATAGGTTCCAAATGTCTGCGAAGCTGCTGCGTTAAAAGCAGATACCGTCACCGGAATAGTGTCTATCACCGCTATTGCCGAGCTGCTGGATGTACCTGTCAAAGAGCTAGAGCTGGGTTGCCCCGGATTCTCAGACTCGTCATCGCTGCCGGAACAAGCAAAAAACATGGATACGGCACCCACCGCAATCATTTTCTTAAACATAATGTGCCCCCTAAGGTTGATATTCATATAAATATAGTTAAAAAATCACTAAAAAATACATTTTTTTTAAAAAACAGCCATTTTTTATCATTTTAGCCGCAAATAATTATATATTTACTTATAATAGGCTATAAAGCGGGGATTTTTATGAAAAATAAGCCATTTCTTTTGTTGTGTTTTGCGATTTTATTTGCCTGCTCGGAATCGCCTAATAACGAAGGCGGCAAGAATTCTAACGGCGGCATCCCTTCCAGCAGCAGTGGCGGCGATAATGAAAATCCGGGGGCTTATGCCGTGTTGCCCTCTAATCCGGACGTGCAAAGAATTAAGGACATGTATGATTCTTGGATTAGCACCTATTACATAACCTACGAAGAAGATACCGCAAACGAATGGTACGAGCAGTTTATAGAGGAGGCAAGGGGCACCGCCCGCATAAAAAGCAGATACACCGGCAGTGTTAATACTTGCAACGCAACGAGCGGACACTGCACGGCATCCGAAGCCGTAGGCTATGGCATGATTCTGACCAGTTTAATGGAAGACTGGGAGCGTTTTGATAAATTATTGGCTTTCAGCAAGCTTTTCCGCGTAGAAAACGGAGCTGCTCTTATGGCTTGGGACGTAAGGGGTTTCCGGCGCGCTGTCGGTGGTTCTGCAACGGACGCAGATATAGATATTTTAGCCTCTCTCTTTATAGCTTACGAAAAAACCGGTAACCAGAGCTACCTAAACGATGCATTGGAGATAGGTGCGAGCATTTATGAGTGGGAAGTGGACGGCAATACAAGATTAATTATGCCCGCTATGAAAAGCGAAACAATGGGCAATGGAACGCTCTATAACATAAGCTATATTTCCCTGCCGGCCATTAAAATGCTCGCAATACACGATAACGGTAACGGGCGCGATTGGAACTCCGTTTTGAATGCAAACCTCTCTTACATGGAAACGGTGCAAAACGCAGGCGATGGCTTATGGCCGGACTGGAGCAATGCGAATGGTGCATATACAAATCCGGGTAATGACTCCCATAACGATTTAACCCCAAGCGATAACAGCGGGACTATACCCTCTTATGCGGCTTATTACAAGGAGGCTCCGCGCATTCCTTGGCGTATTGCGTGGTATTATCATTGGTTTGGGGATGAAAGGGCAAAAGCAATGCTGGATAAGGGTATGGCTTTTTTGAGCAGCAAGGGTGTAACAACTTCCACCGAGATAAAGGATTTTTACAGTTATACCGGCGGCAAACAGGGTGCTTCGGAAGGCACTGTAATAAGGTTTGCAAGTTTATGCGCCTTGGGAATGGGTAGTTCGGGAAATTCTGAATGGCTGAATTCGTGCAACAATAGGCTTCTTTATGAGACCCCTTTCACAACTGCTGTGGGTGATTATTACAGAAATAGTTTGCAATTGATTTATGCAATGTTGTTCAACGGGAAATTTTAGCATGATTAGATTCCGCATTTTTTTTGCATTAGCCCTCCTCTTTGCCTTTTCCTTGGGCAATGCGGCAAATTTCACCTCAACGCACGGCAAGCTTTCGGTGAGCGGCGGTAAAATCCTAAATAAAAACAATCAGGAAATTGTTTTGCGTGGAATGAGTTTGTATTGGTATAATGGCCCCTGGCAAGGAGGCCAGCCCGGCAATCAATTTTACACCTCCTCCGTTGTTTCCGATGTTGCAAATAATTGGAACGCAAACGTAATTCGCGCCGCCATAGGCGATAAAAACGTTAACATGGCAAAAAGTATGATGGATTGGGCAAATAGCGCAGGCATTTACGTTATAATAGACAACCATTCCCACAATGCCCATAATGAAACCTCGAATGTTCAAAATTTTTTTCGGGATGTTTCCGCTTATGTAAGAGAAAAAGGCTACACCCACGTTATTTATGAAATTTACAACGAACCTGTTTGCCAGGATGGTTCTTCTAACAATAATTGCACAACAACAACCTGGGCTACAATAAAAACCTTTGCGCAATCCGTGATAAGCACAATTCGTGCAAACGATGCAGATGGTTTGATAATAGTCGGTACCCCCTATTATTCTTCAAACGTAGCTGCACCAAGGGCAGACCCTCTAAGCGGAAAAAACATTTTATATGCCCTGCATTTTTATGCCGGAACCTCCGGGCATAGCAATTACAGACAATCATTGAAGGCGGCGTACTGCGCAGAGTTTCCCGTATTTGTAAGCGAGTGGGGAACCTCCGAGGCCAGCGGCGGCGGAAGCATAAACACTTCCAATAGCAACACATGGCTTAGCCTATTGGAAGCAGCAAAAGTTTCCCACGCAAATTGGTCCCTTTCAAACACAAACGAAAGTTCGGCGGCTTTAACCGGTACAAGCATCACTGCCAGCGGAGGTACAACAGCATCCGGAACATACGTGAGAAACATATTTAAATTAAATACCGGTTCAAGTCTTTCAAGTGTCGGCTTAACGCAGGAAACTATAGATTGCAGCCAGGAAGTTCCTGATGGACCGGATGGCAGGTTGCCGTTTTATACAAATGGCTCCTTAGCGAATTTTGCAAGCAAAAGCGGAGCAGACAGCATCGAATATAGAGCATCATCTTGGGGGCTTGTTAATAAATCCCCGACTTTCACAGCGGATTATACCTTTGTAGGGATACAAAGCCCCGGCACCTATCTGATTCGGTTTAATTATGGCAGCACCGCAAACGGCACAATTTCATGGTCGGGCAGCGGGATTTCCGGCGGCCAAGTGCAGATTACAAGCACCGGTTCTTTGAGTACACTTCAATACACAGAGAAACTGTTGCTCACGGTTACGGAAGCCCCCGAAACTCCCTTGCACTTATCCTTTAATATGCCTTCTGCAAATACCCTTAACGCTGTTAATGTTTACACACGTATGCCGGATAGCTTAGACAGCATTGAATTCAATATTCCCACTCCGGTTAAAAAACCCATGATGAGTAGCAAGCGATGGAATTTTGATGCGGCTGCCGGTGCCTTTATTTTTGAAGAAACCGGGGGCTTCTTATACATCTATAACCTGCGCGGCGAGAGAAAAGCCTTATTCCCCGCAAGCGGCAAAGTTTCATTGAAAGGCCTGCCCGCCGGAGCCTATTTAGCAGTTTACAAACGCGGTAGCGAAAGCCACCGAAAAACCATTTTCCTAAAGTGAGGTCCCTATGAAAAGTCACTCTCAACTCTCAACTCTCAACTCTCAACTTTCAACTCTCAAATTGAGAGCGATTATATTCGCCTTCCTGCTCCTAACCGCTTCCGCCTTCGCCGGCCCCGTAAGCCATTTTGGAATGCTGAAGGTTTGCGGCAATAACATTTGCGGTGAAAAGACCGGAACATCAACGCCGATTTTCTTTAAAGGACCAAGCCTTTTTTGGTCATCGGGCGATGGCTCTTCGTTTTACAGCCCTATTGTTGTTGACTGGTTTGTTGACAATATGCAAATAGGCATTATACGTGCCGCTATGGGTATTCAGTACTACAAGGAAAATACCGAGCCTCTTAACGCCGTCGGAACGGTTCACGGTTATTATTACGATCCGGCAGCGCAAAAAAAAATGATTAAAGCCATTATAGATGCGGCAATTATCAATGATATTTACGTAATAGTGGATTGGCATTCCCACAATGCCCATCAAAATACCGAGCCGAGTTTGGCAAGAGCATTTTTTACGGAAATTGCAAACGAATACCAAGGCATCCCCAACATAATTTGGGAAGTGTATAACGAGCCGGTGGGTAACCAAAATTCAGATAATGGTCTCGCTAGTCAAATAACTACTTATTCCAATAATATTATCAATGACTTGAGAAATGCAGGTAATAATAATCTGGTTTTGATAGGCAGTAGGTATTACAGCCAGAACCCAAGTGATCAGGCGAGCAATTACGGTAACACGGCGGCTTCAAAAAATGTGGCTTTTACCTTTCATTTTTATGCAGGAACTCATGGCTACAGTCAAAACAGCGGTATAGGCGGCTCTGCAAATTCAGCCAGAAGCAGCAACTATGCGGTGTTTGGAACCGAATGGGGCACGGTTAACGCAGATGGCGGCGGTGGCGTGAATACGTCGGCCTCAAATGCTTGGACTACATGGATGGACAATAACAAAATCAGCAACTGCATGTGGAGCGCAAGTGCCATAAACGAGGGTTCTGCCATATTCAGCACCGGGACAACTGTGCAAAACCTCTCTACAAGCAGGCTCACAACAAACGGCCAATACTTTCAAACCTATATGAACACAAACAAGTGGACAGCGCAAATTCCGTCCGGTAATCCCAAAGCCGGGGATTACACTGCAACCGTTAGAGACGGCGAATCTGTTACCATAAGCTCTACATCTCTGGGCATAGACGGCACAATAGAGAGCATAAGTTCTCCGAAAGACGCTGCCGACACCGTTTTCGGCACAGCGGAAATATCCGGCACGGGAATAAAATACACAACCACGCAGTCCGGCTCCCCGGAAAAGGTCAGATTCACATACACGGTTAGCAAAAATTCCAAAACCACCCAAGGCCGGGTTGTAGTAAACATAACAGACTTAAAACCAAAACTTACGCAGCTCACTGACCCCATACAGGTTAGCCGCAAAGAACCTACCAAACTCAGTATTGTAAACTCCCTTAAAACTTCGGCTCCTCCTTCGGGAGGGGACAAATTTACTTTGGATAATGTGACAATTTCCGACCCGTCAAAGGGCACCGTTGCAAAGATTGCCAAAGTGGAAGGAACCAATGGCACTGGCGATACCATACTTTTTACCCCAAGCCCGGCAATGGCAACTCAAGATTGGAATGAAGCAACCGTTACCTATACCATCAGAAACAACGCCGGAATGACAAGCACGGCAAGCGTGGTTTTGCACATTCAAAATAGAGCGCCTACGGTAACTACAGACATAGCCTTTTGCAGGGCTACCATAGAGCAAGGCACAGAAGAAACACGCCTTACCTGGAGTCATTTCGGCGGCAGAGATGGAGATAACGATTCTATATGGTTTGCCGCCTTCTATTTGTCCCCGGATTATCCCGGTGAATTAGTTCAGGTGGCTGGGGATACACTTGTGTATAAAAGAAAAGGAAATACCAATCAAGGCAATATCTATTTGCTCTCTATTGCCACAGACGGCATAGCGGAGTCCAATATGGGACAGATGAAAATATGCTTGAACGGCAGTGGCTCTGCTATAAATGTCACCCGTCCAACGGAAATTCCCGGTTATACCCCGATTATTTCTCAACCCGGTTCTCAACCCGGCATAGCTGCCGGTTTGGGCATAAAATTCTTCGGCAAAAGCATAGAGGTTAATTTTGCGCAAAGCGGCTTTGCAAAATTGGATGTCTATTCGCTTTCGGGAAAAAATATGGGGACTTTGTTGAACGGCTTTCAAAATGCGGGTTCAAGCGAAGTTTCGCTTAAAAGCCTTAACTTGCAAAAAGGAATTTATATATTGCGCCTAAAGCAAGGTTCGCAGGTTAAAACCTTGAGGATTGTGAATTGAAAAAGATATTCCTATACCCCTATATCGAAGCATTTCTGGGCGTTGCTCGCAACGCCCCTACGCGGTTAATTGATCAATTTGCATGTTTTTACGGTTATGGTTCAAATGTAGGGGCGTTGCGGGCAACGCCCTATTCGACATGGATATTTACCGTATTCTTAATATCAATTTTATCTTTCACCCTTTCTTTTGCCGCAGAATGCCCCGTACAGCCTTCCACCCAAGGCCCGGTGCATTATTACGGCAAACTTAAAGTCCGGGAGGGAAAGAGCCTTATAGACGGAACGAAAACCGGAGCCGTAGCAGTGCAAATAAGGGGAGTGAGTTTCTTTTGGAGCCACTGGAGCGGGCAGTTTTACAATGCCGCTGCTGTGGAGCGTATGGCAAAGGACTGGAAGGCGGAAGTTGTTCGCGCTGCGTACGGTGCAACCGGTTCAACATCCCCAGCAGACCGCCAAAGCATAAAAACCGTGGTAGAAGCTGCGATAGATAACGATATTTACGTTATAATAGATTGGCATTCGCATACGGCTCACAATGCGGCAGAAACAGATAGGGCAATAGATTTTTTTAAGGAAATGGCACAGCTTTACGGCTCTTGCGATAACGTTATTTTTGAACTTTACAACGAGCCTACAGACGGAAACGGCGGAACTTGGGCGAATATTAAAAGTTATGCGGAAAAAGTTATTCCGGAAATCCGTAACCATTCGGGTAACCTAATTCTTGTGGGTACTCCGAGTTACTCTCAAAAGGTTCAAGATATCACTGCCATAAACGATGAAAATGTGGGCTATGTCTTGCATTTTTACGCTGCAAGCCATCCTATAAGCGGTTGGCAAGACAATATAAACGCAGCTTTGAGAGCAGGTTTGCCCATTTTTGTAACCGAATACGGAACAACAACAGCCGATGGCGGTTGCAGTCCTGAGGTGAGTGATTGCGAAATAAGACAGGGCATTCCGGTTGATAACTACAATTCGCACAATGCCGTTAATTCCGATGCGTGGCATGCCTATATGGATAAAAACAAAATATCTTCGGCTGCATGGAGTGTTTTTGACAAATATGAGGGGTCGGCATTTTTCGGCACAGTTCCAAAAGGCACTTTTGACCAAAGTCCGGAAAACTGGTCAGATACAACAAAAATGACTGCGGCGGGGAGGTATATATTCAAAAAATTGAATAATTATTATTTGACTGCGCCGTGGAACCCGGCTACTCCGATATTGCCTCATGCAAGCCAACCTATTTTGCCGGGTACCGCTGTTGAGGTGTATTCTTTGCAAGGCAAAAAGGTGGGTGAAAATATCTCAAATTTGAAAAACGGCGTTTATATCCTTCTTTTGAGGCAAAACGGCACCGTGCAAACAAAAATTTTGAGGATTGCCAAATAAAAATGTTCTTTTTTTTGAAAAAAATGTATATTATGCTTTAGCTGGTTTTTGGAGATGTATATGATATTTTTTAGAGTGAGCTTAATTTTTGTTCTTTTGCTGTGCTTCAATTCGTTTGCCGCTTTTAGCGATTACAGAGATCGCGATTCCGGGCGTTTTCTGCAAAAAACCGTTAAGCCCTTCAGAGCAGACCAAGACGTAGCCGTGATAATCATGCGTGAGAGCATTCCCAGGGGCGGCGGCTATACCTACCAGTATCCGCGTGAAAATCCCGAACCTATACTCACCGATAAATACGCCATGGAAGGTGATTTGTCCATGGAAATAGAATTGATAGCGAGCGATTATTCCGGCGTAGCTATTTGCATAGCCGGTTCTGCGGATGTCATTCCATATATGGAAAACGGTGTTTTGGAATTTTGGATTAAAGGCAATGCCGGCGGCGAGGTTGCCCAGTATGTTCTTGTTGACGACGGGGTAAAAAGCAATGGGGAATCTTTGCAGGTAAAAATGGGTTCCAAAAGTTTCGGCGATATCACAACGGAATGGCAGAAAATCAGCATCCCTCTTAAATTATTCGGAGAAACCGGAGTTTATTGGGATGCAAAAAACCAAAGGGAAGTTATGATGCCCTTTTCTTGGGGCAATATAAAGGGCTTTAGAATAGAGGTTCGCAAAGACGAAAACCAGGCGTTCAAGGTGTGGCTGGACGATATAGTTATCAAAAAAGTCGGTGAAGAATATAAGGGTCCTGCCGGTTATCCGTTCCGCAATGTTTTGTGAGGATTGCATGAAGGAAAAATTTTTCTGTTTGTTTTTTTTCGCTTCCATCGCTTTTGCTGAGAGCGATGCAGAGAGTAAATTGCTGCAGGTGGAAGATCGCTTGGATTCCCTCAGCGAATATGCAGGTTCCACAGTTATAGGCAAAGATGATTCCCCCGTTGCTGTTTCCGGTGATTTTACCGTGCGTTTAAAGCATTTTGATTATACCGAGCCTTCGCAGATGCAAGGCAGTGTAAAAATGCGCACTTTGATAAGTTCATCCCTAAACGCCCTCATTGTTGTTTCCCCGGCATCTTATTTAACCGTATTTTCCAGTTTATATTTGCCCTTTGATTTCAGCGGATTTTATACAAATCAGCAGGCTTTTAAGCCGAATTCGGAGGATATAGGAAACACAGGCGAAAGGGTGCAGGGTTTCCATCCCGCAACGGATTTTTACGGTGCTTCTATAAACGAAAACATGCTCGTTGGCGTGGATATGCGCGGCGGGATGTTCGGCGCAACGCTCCTCATGGGTGGAGTTATTTGGACAAATCAAAGCCCGCTCAGCATGTGGGAACGTGAAACCAATCAGCGTTTTGTTTCTCAATACGAGCTTTATGAAGAAGAAAAGGTGGTAAGCACCTATTACAAAGAAAAGAGTTTTAAGCCGGTAAAAGAGGGAGGCAGGGCATTTTGGACAAATCGTTCCTTTGGCGGCGTTATGCTGGATGTGCATACCTTGCCTTGGAATTTAAAAGGGCAGGTGTTGCTCTCGCAACCTACAAATGTCGATATTGGGGTTAGGGACGGTTTGCGCCTTAACAGCAGAGACGGCGGCGAGATGGAACTCATAGGCACCTATGATTATCGAGGTACCGCTATCGGCGCGCGTTTGGCAAAGGAAAAAATTGAATTTGCAGATGCAAATTTAACCTTGGGTGCAAATTATATGGGTGTGACTTTTGATGCTGCGCAGGTGTACGAAGACGGATTTGTAAAGAATTTTTACAGCGCAAGCGATACCCTTGTAAAATTTGAAAATCTGCACGTGGTAACCATAGATTTAAAAGGCAATTTAACGCCTAAATTCTTTTTAGCATTTGACTTGGCACTCAGTTGGGACGATACAACCAAGATACGCACTCTAAATCCGGAAGAACCTGCCAGTTCTTCGTTCTATAATTCCAAGGACCTTAGTTCGGCAACCTCTACTCCTGCCTTTGGTTTTTATGTAAAAGCCCAAGACAAGCATTGGCAGCCCATAACTTTGGAATTCATTTACCTGCCCAAAGATTTTTATTCGCCCTATTCAATGTCCAATCCCGATAGATTCCCCGCTTGGCGCCAAGATGAATTTTATGTGGGCGCAGGTACATTCCGCTATGGGCCTAACATGATCGGCGCAAATATTAAGTTGGAGCCGGAATTTAATCGCGGTCGTTTTGATTTGCAGTACGGCATTCATAAACAGATAGAAAAAGGCGAAGATGTTGTAAATTTCAAATATAATTTGGTCGGCAGGCAATTATGGGAAACCTCTTTTTCCTGGACCAGGCATAAACCCTTCTTTCAATTGGATTCCGCAGCTAACGGGCGTTATGCCGCCAGAGTAGCGGGAAGGCCATACCCCACCCCATTCTTAAAAACCAGCGACCAAACCGGCGGCTTGCGCAGCGGCTATGGCGAAACATGGGATGCTTTTGTTCCTTATACAAATGTTCAAGATGCCTTTTATTGTTCGCAATATTATTACTATCAAATGGGAGAGGGTGCATCCGAAGCACCATGCCAAGTACCTACAAGCGTTAAATGGAATTCCACCGTGGCAGTGGATATGGGTTATGACATCGGGCATTGGTTCGGTACAGACAGAAACATAATGCTCTCACTCTACACCTCGCTCTCCGGCGTTTCAACGTCCTTTATTCCGGTTGCTTACACGGATAAATATTCTAATGATATGCTCATGTGGAATTTATTTGCGCAATCCGAGCCTGCTGTTGCTATTACGCCGAATTTGCACGCAATTTTGATTTTTGGCGTGGAAATGTTCCGAGCAGAAAAAGCCTATGCCAACCTCGGCGGTCCCGTAACTACAGAGATAAACTTGCGCGGTACCAATGCCAGCGGCGGCAGATCTACTTACAATGCGCTTTATCCGGATGGAATTTATTACTATCAGCTCTCCCCCATAGATATTTTGCAAACAGCACTCGGCTTTGGTTTTGATTGGGATTTTGCCGCCCGTGCCGGTTTGCACTTTCGCTATAAGTATTTGACCAATGATGATGAAAATTTGCCGCAGAATAATTGGAAAGCCCATCACGTTCAAGCCGAAACAAAGGTTTGGTTTTAAGCGAGGCAGTGAGATATGAATAGAAAACTGATTTTTGCCTTTTTTGCTTCTTGCTCTCTGGTTTTTGCCACAGAGGATCTCGAGCAGGTTTTAGATAACAAGGTAGAGGATATTAACGCTCGCAAGGGAATTGAAATAGGGGGAACCGTTAGAAGCGCCTCTTTTAATTCTTATTTTAAGTCTCCCCAAGAGGAACCCAGCAAAACGGGAAACTTCACAAATAGAATGCCCGACCACGAAATTGCCGAATTTGTGCAATTGGATTTGGATTTTAAATTCCGCCCCTATGATATTATAGGTGCTAATATAAAGTTGCGTTTGGGTGCGGGAATGCAGGAGTTTTTTGCAGCGGCCGCCACAACGGTAAATGCCCCGTGGATGAACGTTGAGGGTAATTGGGGAGAGAGTTTCTACTGGGTTGTCGGTGATTTCCGCCAGTCTTATTCTCCTTTAACCCTTTATATGCCCGGTTTTGACATTATGTATGAGCCAACGGTTTTTGCCCGCAAAAGGGAAATGGCTCAAAAAGATGCCTTGTTAGAGGGCAATCAAAGGAATTTGCAGGGTTTTAATCTGCAGTTCCGGCCTCAGTTAGGTGAAATTTTAGGTGAACTTCGCTTAGAGGCATTGGGTGCGCGTCTGCGGCGTGCGGGTTACCTGGATGCGAGCGGCGCAATGGGCAATATGCTCCCCAACGAGGGCATTCGGGGTGCTACGCAAGCAGGCCGTTTTGATAAATTCCTTCTCGGCGGCAATATTGAATTATTGCCTCTCGGCAAAAATCTGCTAATCGGCGGAACTTACTTAGCAATTTTTGACGATAAAGGCACTTCCAAAACTTATTATTGCGATGATTGTCGCCCAGTTCAGCAGTTGAATGATTATAATAAAGATTATTTGCTCAACACTCTGGATTCTCTGCCGCAAAAAACCTCTGTTTTTGCCGGGAGAGCAGGTGCAGACATAGCCGCAATACTGGGTATCAATTCATTGGTTGCAAATTTAACGGGTGAATTTGCCAGATCAAATGACAAGGTTTATGATGTATCTCCAGTTTATAGCGAACCGGATCCGCTAACTGATGAAGAATCTAAATTTATAGGCACAACGAGTATCAGCAAACAGAAAGCCGGCAATGCAATACTAGCTCAATTGGATTTGGGTTACAAAAGCGATATAAACGTAATACTCTCCAGTTCTTTTATTCGCAACGATTCGGCTTGGTTCAACAATGTAGCGCAAACCCCTTCCTTCTTTGCTCGCCGAGTGTTGAACAGTGATAAAGACGTGGGTTGCAATAATAGTACCTGCACGGATCAGACTTTTAATTTAAGCAAATACGGGGTTTATTCCCCCCTCTATTCTTCCTTTGATGCTCTTTACTTCTTTACGCCCAAGCATTCGCCTATTTCCACCACTTTATCAAATCAGGCACCGCAAGGGCAAACACAGAGTTACAATTCGGCACCATATGCTAAAAATTCTTGGAATGCCTCTACCTTAACACGTGCAGAGTTAGCTCTTTTGGAGGAACTCTCCGACCTCAATCTGCAAATGGCTCTGCCAAGCGGCTTTGCCACATCCAACCGCCAAGGATTTCAGGAGGTGTTAACGGCAAATTGGAAGGGCTTGGCAGAGGTTAAAGGTTTATTTGCTAATTTTGAGCAACTCTCTGCCAATACCAATGCAAAAACTGCAAAGTACACGGAGTTCGGCGGCGGCGCAAAGGTAAATGTTTTGGGAATTTTCGGCTTTGAGCAAAACCCCCTTGAATTGAGCGGCAGCTACAAGAAATCCGCAAAAGAACAGCAATGGATAGAATTTGGCAAAGCGGAATTTACCAGCGACTTTATAAACGCCGGTTTATATTACCGCTTCTATAAAAGGTTCGGTGTAACTTTTGGTTATCAGCAGATAAATTCGGATTTGAATTTGGCCGGAGCAAATGCTCAAAGAATGCAAACTGCTAATTTGGGAATTAATGATCCATCAAAGCCATATTATGATCCCTCACAGCCATTAAAACCAAAGGGAATTTTTGTTGTTCCCGTTGTAAAGGCAAAGCAAAATCAGTGGATGGCAGGATTTGATTATACCATAACGCCTAATGCTTGGCTTTCCATAAATTACGGCATTATGAGTGTTGAGAACACTTATAATATAAAGCATTTTGTGGATGAAACTGTTGTGAAAGACGAAAACGGAAATACTACAGATATTATTTATAGTTATGCAACGGATACAAATTTGCCCGGTTATATAGCGGTTAGTGAACCTGAAGCTGGAAAGCAGGAGTTAAAACATGAATTTTCTCGTAGTATTCTTGAAGCAACCATCAATGTGGAATTTTAAGGGGTGAATATGAATTTGCAATTAACATCTAAAACCGCCTTGTTCGCCTTGGGTTTGTTTTTTTGCCTTTCTTTTGCTCAAGAAACGGAGCTTTCCGACCGTCAAAAAACTGTGCTTTCCGCTTTGGATAGCATAGAAGAGAATACCATAGGCTTTGCCTTGAACGGCCGTGCAAAAGGCGGAGTTTTGAGTTCTTTCCTCAGCTCCAAAGCCCTGCCCGATTCGGCAGATGTTTCCGAATATTCGGCATTTACGGATTTTTTGCTGAGTATTTCCATACGTCCCAGCAATGAAACAAAAGCCACTTTTGATTTGCGTTTTCACAAAGACTGGCAATCCGCTTATCGCGAGGGCAATAATTCTCCCGTAATCAGGTGGTGGTCTTACGATGGCAATATTTTGAACAAAAAGCTGAAATTCAATTTAGGGACAATGCGCCTTGCCTATACGCCGCTGACAATTTACCTGCCCGAGCCTGACCTCATAATGGAACCGGAGATATTCTCCAACCTTAAAAAAGAAGCGATGGAAGAGAGATACCTAGACGGCACTAATCGCAGGCTTTTGCAAGGTTTAAATGCCGAATTCAGTATCCCCATCGGAATCTTTGATAATATTCTTTTGCAGGGAACCCTTATGCGTCTGCGCAAAATTGCCAATTCCTCAGACCGCATATTCTATGATTTTGACCCAAACAAGGAAAGATATTCCGCGGCGGCTCGCATTGGCGTTGAAACTTTCGGTTTCTCATTGGGCGTAAACGATGTTTACACCTTTAACAGGTTAGGCAGCACAATAAAAGTTACAGCAGATTCATTGGTGGATTACGAGAAAAACAATGTCTTGAGCATTGAACTGGGCTATAACAGCAAAAAGTTGCTTTCCGGTCCTGTTAATTTCGGCATTGGAGCGGAGTATGCACTATCCAACTATAGCTACAGGCAAGACCAGAGGGTAATGGTTGCAGACCAAATTTTAGTTGTAGATGCGGTAACAGGTGCGACCGGCTTGCCCACATATACGCCACCACCGGGGGTTAATGCCAATGGAACAGCAGCAGACACTATAAATCGCTATCCATACTGGGGAACAACCGCTCAAAGACCAACTTATGAAATATCTAAGCACAATACCTTAAAAAATAAAGGGGCTTTGCTTGCCGATGCTTTTGTTTCCTTTAACAGTAGTCCTTTTGATGTAAAGATATCCGGTCATTTTTTGAATGTGAGCAAGGATTTTGAATCTGAGCTTGCGGCTTCTCCTGCGTATTTGCCTAATCTGGCAATACTGAACAGTGATGGAGAGCTAAACTCTGCCCTTGCGCAGTTCCGCTCAGGCTCTTTGGAAAATATGTACTATTCCCTTTATTATACCTTGCCCATGAATGCAGCAACTATAATAAGCGGTAGTCTTGGAAGGAATGGTAATGTATTTAGAGACGGATCATTAGACGCAAACGGCAATTTGTACAACAACTACAAATTTTCCCAGTACTATCGCAATGCTTATACTCAACAGGCATTTACCCGCATGGAACGTGATTCAACAATAAGGGAACTGCTGGATCCTGCGGTAAACTTGGCATTGCCCTATGGTTATGCCACTCCGGATAGAAAAGGCGGTGATGCGGATTTGACTTTTGTTTGGAACAAAGCCGTAAGCGTTAGGGGGGTATTTGGCTCCTATTCCTCCGAAAATGAGGATTACACCCGTTTTGGCGGTGGCTTGGAAGTTAATGTAGCGCGCTTGGCAGGTTTTAGCAAAGCTCTTGTGGTTTCGGGTTCTTATGAACAGAACAAGCAAAAAGGCGGAGAATGTGATCCGGACTGGATTATGGCATGTAATCCTCAGGTGGACCGGATTATGGCCGGTGCAAAAATAGGTATTTGGCGTGGGCTTTCTTTTGTCGCCGGCTTTCAGCAGCTCACAAAGGAGTTTAAAAATCCCTCTATAACCCCCTATGCTGAGGAGGATGGCATTATCGCTATTAATAAAATAAGCGAAATTTTGGCAATAGGCGGCCCGCAAATCAAAATAAGCGAGAGGGCGGAATTTTCTTTGCAAGGCGGCTTGCTTTCAAATTCAATTGAAGCCAATGGAATAAAACTGGATTTGGATAAAATTATAGCTTCCGGCATGGTAACGGTGGAGTTTTAAGGAGTTGTTTATGAAACTGTCTGTTTTTTTTAGTGTTGCAGTTGTTATGTTTGCCGGCTTGTTTTGGAGTTGCTCGGATTTATCCGTAAGCAAGCAGGAGGCGCTTGAAGTTGAGCTTCCGGCTGATTTTAACTGGGAAGAATACGCCTCAATAAACAGAGATGTTCCGGCCAGCCAAATCGCTTTTGATATTCAGAAAAAATTAACCGTGTATAGCGAATTCAAAACCGATTCTTTGCGAGAGAGAATTAAGGATTGTTTGGCAGTTTTAGGTGATTCGGCTTTAGCCGGCAAAATTTACCTAGAGTATGCAAATTGCCCTCAAATAGGTTGGGACAAAAGTTCTGCTTGCACCGGTGCATATGCAAACAATCCGAATTATAATATTGTTAAGGACGGAAATACTACTTGCAACATAGGAGTTTGTTGGGATGGTGGCTGGGACACACCTTATCCTTGCGGAGATGACATATGCCCCGGTTTCAATGATCCGCTTACGGGAATTTTGAAAACTAAAATAGAGACCTATAAGACTTCGGGGATAAACTCGCCCGGAACTTTTTTTACAACGGAAAAAGAGATAAATATGCTATGCAGATTTATTTTGCCTAGGGTAGAAACCCCTGAAGAAGCGGAAGGCTATTTGAAAGCCTTTTATTCTTATGATCCGGCTTCCGATTCACCTGTTTTCGGTTCGTCTATAGATCCGACTCTTATTAAACAGCATTATTTTTTAGTTGGTCGCAGTGAAGGGCGGCCGTATAAATATTGCAAGCCTGGTTCTTACGATCCAACCAAGACAAGGGAAATTAAATATTGCAGGCCTGATACTTACGATCAAACCAAGTGCCTTGCATTGGAATTCAAAACTACTCAAGGGCATACTTTTTACGATTACAGTCAAAATTTATTTTGTTTAAATGAATGCGAAGATAAAACCATATGTGATGACAAAATATATCTGCTAAAATAAAAGTGAGGTTTGCGATGAAAAAGAATTTGCTGTTTTTTATTTTACTGTGTGCTACGGCGCTCTTTGCCCAAAACGGGGTAATAGCTTATTTTCCCCATTGGGCGCAGTATTCGCAATTTAAGCCTTCTGATGTGCGCTACAACCTTATAACGGAAATCCGCTACGCTTATTTAACGCCAAGCGGCTCGGAATTGCTCTTTGCAGATGAATCCGATAAGGACAATTTTTTGGCTTTGGTAAAGCTGGCAAAAGCCGCAAAAGTTAAGGTTAGGGTAGCAGTGGGCGGTTTGGGCAGTGAAAGTGCTATGTCCGATGCTTATTCAAATTCTACGGGTTTTGCGAGAGCTGCCGCGGCCTTCAAAAAGGAATACGGCATAGACGGTTTTGAACTGGATGGCGGGGCAATAGATGCTTCCGGTGCAAAGAACCTTGTCAAGTTGGCAAATGAACTGGCCGATGAGGGGATTTCCGTTTCCATAGCCGCTCCGGGAGAAGAGTCTTTAGCATCTGCGTTTCGCGATGTGAGCAAAATAGATGCAATCTCCCTGTGGTTCACTGACGGTGCTTCTGCAAATGATTCGCAGGTCAAGTCCAACTCAAACACAAGCGAAAACATCAGAGTTTTAGCGGCTTTTGCAAACGCAGGCATTCCCAAAAACAAACTAGTGCCCATTCTCCCCTTCTACGGCAAAACCTTTTACCGCGCAAACGGCTTAGGCTCTTCGCACGAGGGCGCAGGTTCCGGCAACGACGGTGTTTTGTCCTACAAAGACATTTTAGATAAATTCAAAGACGCAAATGCTTACAACGTTAGCTTTGATGAATCCAGCGAAAGCGAGGTTGCCGTTAGCGAAAACGAAACCATAGTCTTTAACGGCATTCCTTCGGTTGAGGCAATGTCCAAAGCAGTGAAAGAAAACAGCTATGGCGGCGTAGCGGCATTTGATATTTCCGGCGACCACAAAGAACCCATAGTTTCATTATTGGTCACAATAGGCAAAATTCTAAGACCGGAAGTGGATTACAAGGCTAAGAGGCGTTAGCCTCCATAGCCAATTCCCTCTGAGCATTCTGAGCCATCTTTGCGGCATCGGCTGCTATTTGCCTATCGGAAGGGGAGGGATCTGCGGGGGCAAGGGCTGCTTTGCGAACTACCTCTGCTTTTCTTATGGTTGCTTCCGGGGTACTCTCCTCGCTTGTATCTATATTTACATGCCCTGCGTTGGCGTATCTTTTGCCGTCCGGGCCGGTCACAAAACTGTAATTCGCTCCCCCACGTGCATAGCCTCCCGCTGCGCTCACATGTGCCTGCTCATGGGTGCGCACTCTTCTGTCTATTTTTTCCAATTCATCCACTTTTCTTTGGTCTTCTTCGCTAAGTTTCTCTTTTCCGGCCGTATCTCTTTCTTTTTTGTCTTTTTTATCCTCTTCATCGGCTTTTCCGTTCAAAACCTCCCAGCCCCTATCGCTTAAAGAAAGCTCATAGTCGTTTGAATTTTTCCCAGCCGCAAGATTGTTTTCATCGCCGTTATTCTGTTTTTTTGAAAAAGCATCTATTCCGCTTGCTTCCAACGCGGAATTATTTTGCGAATTGTAAATGCTTTCAATCACTATATACCTACCCTTACTTCGGGTTATCGGCATATTTTGGGAAAACTTTAGGAAAAAAGTTTAGTTTCACCTCACAAATGCAACATTTCCACCCTGCCGCCGAATTCAATTCGTATGGGCATTTCCAGTTTGCCGCTGAAATCTTCGCCGTCTATTTGAATGAATTCGTCTTTTTTGAGGTGAATTTCAATTTCTTTGGCTTTCATAACGGAATTGCCGGCTCCAATGGAAATGGCCTTCAAAAAACTCCTTATGGACTTGATTCTTAAAACTTCCAGCAAGCCGTCTGCTACGTCGGATTTTCCAAAAGGGTTGCTGCCGCCGGCAAAACTCGGGATATTGCCCACTATAATTGTACGATAGTCGGCGAGGGTAAAGCTATTTTTTGTGCCGGATTTATCCGTTATGTGCAAATCTCCGGTTTCTAAGCGGTAGCTTCTGTCTGCGAAAAATCTTTTTACATAGTGCAGTTTATTTTTTATCACGGAATTGCCCGCTATTTTCCCTTCTTTCCTATCACGGTTGAAATCATGGGCAATGCGAGCGTCTATGCCGGCAGAAAAATAGTTTGCCATTGCGAATTTTCCGTTTATCTTCCACAAATCAAAACTTTTGGACGGTGCCACTATCAGCTTGCGAACAATATACAGCAATCCTCTGTCCACAAGGGCGGAGTAGAGGTTCAAAACCCTAGCTAAATCATTTCCTGTTCCAAGGGGTATAAGCCCTATTTTCACATGCCTGAATTCCTCATGTTGCAAAAGAACATCAAACACAGCCGCAGCCGTGCCATCACCGCCTACTACTACCACGCATTTAGAATTTGCCAGGGCATCTTTAACCTGCTCCTCAAACTGTTCATAAATGCTGAACTCTCTTTCCCATTCCTGCTCTCCAAAAGCCATTGAGCGCATAATTTCCGGTAAAAAATTAAATACAACCTTACCTTGCCCGCCTCCGCTAATGGGATTTATTAAAAAATGGAATTTTCTCAATATAGCCATATTCTCCCCTAAATTTAGAAATTTCACTTGAACAAACCCTTGACGCCAAGCTAATTTTTTACTATATTTACTATACTAAATGCTGATTTACTCGCTTGGGGAGTGGCTAGTAGGGAGTGGGGGAGTGGAAAAACATGAATTTAAGCGTTT
>LIUH01000019.1 GCA_001462225.1 Fibrobacteria bacterium GUT31
ATACCCTATACCCCATACCCCAAACCCAAGCATTGAGTTAATCATTGTTTACTTTATTTTTCTATATTTAACTAACAAGGGGGTCAATATGGTTACATCTTCAAATAACGCCAAATCAACGAGCGACTCAAAAAACGTTCCTGCGGCAAACCAAGAACGCAATCCGGCAGTGCCGCCCAACCCGGCAAAATCTGCCGATCCGGTTGATGAGGATGAACACCTCATTCGCAAAAGCGATACGCTCATTGGAGGCAGAATCTGAGTTATATAAAAAAATAGTTAAAAAAACGTCACTATTTCGCAAGTATTAATATATATTCATTAGTAGAGCGTGGTGCTTCTGATAATTAGGAGGTGATATGCGGAATATAATTACTAATGACTTAGACAAATGTATAGGTTGCAACCGTTGTGTAAGGGTTTGCCCTATATATGAGGCTAATTTCACTTGGAGCGATGGCAAGGGGAATCTCAAAGTCAGAATAGAAAATAGCAAGTGCGTAGCTTGCGGGAGTTGCTTGGAAGCCTGCCACCACGGCTCTAGACACTATGAAGATGATACGGAACGCTTTTTCAAAGATTTGAGGGCCGGGGTTCCGATCAGCGTATTTGCAGCACCGGCGGTAAAATCCAATTTTGACGACTATGAAAGGCTATTTGAATGGCTGCGCTCGCTGGGAGTGCGCACTATTTACGATGTTTCTTTGGGGGCGGATATTTGCACCTGGGCGCATATACGGTATATTCAAAAAAACGGGCCTAAACCTATTATATCCCAGCCATGCCCGGCTATTGTGAATTATATTTTGATACACCGCAATGGACTTATTAAGTATCTGTCTCCTGTGCATTCGCCCATGCTTTGCACAGCGGTATATATGAGCAAATACGAAAAGGTGGGAACAAAAATAGCGGCATTATCCCCATGCGTGGCAAAATCATACGAATTTGAAGCTACTAATCTTGTGGAGTACAATGTGACTTTCAAAAAACTGAACGAATATATGCAAAATAACCATGTAATGCAGCCTTCAAAGAGGAGCGGATTTGATAATTACGAGGCAGGTTTAGGTTCTCTTTACCCTATGCCGGGCGGTTTAAAGGAAAGTGTAGAGTATTATGCCGGAAAGCAATTCAGGGTGGACAAGTCGGAAGGACCTCACACTGTATATAAGATGATTGGCGAATATGCCAGGGCACCGGTAGAAAAGCTCCCGGTTTTGTTTGATGTGCTAAACTGCCAGGAAGGGTGCAATGCCGGAACAGGCTGTGTAAAAAAACATGATGCTTTCTTCGAAATCAGCACCAAAATGGATGCCTTGCGGCAGACGGCAATCAAGGAAAATCATAGGCAATACATAGATGACCTTTTCAAGAAATTTGACGAAACTTTGAAACTGGATGATTTTATCAGGCATTATGTTCCGACCCCCGCACCCTCCATACGTATTACCCCGGATAAGATAGAACGAGCTTTTATTGCACTCGGCAAATATGACAAAGAATCGAGAGATTTCAGTTGCGGTGCATGCGGTTGCGATAATTGCCTTGACATGGCTTGGCAGGTGGCAAAAGGCATAAATATTCCCGAAAACTGCGCAAAAAAGATGCATGATGAAGTTACAAAAGAGCATGATGAGGCGAAAGATCTTTCAAAAAACAATCTGAGCAGCTTTGAAACCATTCTTGGCGAGACATCCAATATAAAAGATATGATGGGAGGAATAGTCTCCAATATGGAAAACATAACCTCAGCCATTTCTTCTTACGACAAAATGGTAACGGATATAGAGAGAATTTCCGAAAAAGTCAATATCATAGCTCTTAATGCATCTGTGGAAGCAGCAAAAGCCGGCCAGCATGGGCTTGCCTTTGGCGTGGTTGCAAAAGAAATAAGAAACCTCGCTCAGAGTTCGGCAAATTCCGCGATGCAAACAAAAGAGGCCTCCGAAAAAGCGAACTACGCTATAAAAACGGTAAACAAAACCGTGATGGAGATAAACAATACTGTGAAGGACTCTTATGAAAATATAGCGGCTGCTTCGGAAAGTACAAGAAAATTGTTGCAAAAACAGTAAGATGTATAACGCAAAATCTTCAAGGGCAACAGAATTTATAGATAACCGGGAAATTCTGGATACCTTGGAGTATGCTCAAAAAAACAAGAGCAATGATGAATTGCTTTTGCAAATTATCAATAAGGCGAAGGAATGCAAAGGGCTATCCCATCGCGAGGCCGCTGTTTTAATGAAATGCGAGTCGGAAGAATACAATAGGCAAATTGAGGAGTTGGCAAAGCAGATTAAGGAAAAATTCTACGGCAAGCGGATAGTTATGTTTGCACCACTGTATTTGTCAAATTATTGCGTGAACGGATGTACTTATTGCCCTTATCATTTAAAAAGCAATAGTATCAAAAGAAAGAAACTTTCGCAAGAAGAAATTTGCCGGGAGGTCATCGCTTTGCAGGATATGGGGCATAAGCGTTTGGCTTTGGAAACCGGGGAAGACCCTATTAACAACCCTATTGAGTATGTTGTTGAGAGCATAAAAACCATTTACGGCATTAAGCACAAAAACGGAGCAATTCGCCGAGTGAATGTGAATATAGCCGCAACAAGCGCAGAGAATTACAAAAAGCTAAAAGAAGCCGGTATAGGAACATATATCCTTTTTCAAGAAACATATAATAAGGAGAGTTACGAAAAACTCCACCCAACAGGGCCAAAGCACGATTATGCCTATCACACAGAAGCGATGGACAGGGCTATGCAAGCGGGCATAGATGATGTTGGAATTGGGGTGCTATTCGGTTTAAGTAAATGTTCTTACGATTTGGCAGCCTTGTTGATGCACGCCGAGCATTTGGAAGCCGTTTTTGGCGTTGGCCCGCATACAATCAGCGTTCCGAGAATTCGTGCGGCTGCCGGCATAAATCCGAAAAATTTTGAAAATGCCGTTAGCGATGCTCTGTTTGCGAAAATCGTTTCAATTATTCGCATTGCCGTTCCCTATACCGGAATGATTATTTCCACCAGGGAAGATGAACAAACGAGAAAGCGTGTTTTAGACCTCGGCATATCTCAAATAAGCGGAGCTTCTTGTACCAGCGTGGGCGGGTATGCGGAAAAGGAAAAGGCAGAGGACAACAGCGCTCAGTTTGAAGTGATAGACAATCGTACTCTTGATGAAATAGTTAACTGGTTGCTGAGTTTGGGATATGTGCCGAGTTTTTGCACAGCCTGTTACCGTCAGGGGCGTACCGGAGACCGTTTTATGTCTATGGTAAAAAACGGGCAGATAGCCAATATTTGCCAACCAAATTCCTTGATAACTTTGAAAGAATATTTGAATGATTATGCCGGTGAAGCGACAAAGATAAACGGCGAAAAGGTGATTAGCGAACAGTTGAAGCATATACCCAGCCCTAAAATCAGAGAAAAAACCGAAGCATATTTGCAACAGATAAATGAAGGAAAACGCGATTCGTATTTTTGATGCCACAGTGATATTTGCTATATTATAACAACATGGCTTTACAAGAAACCCCCAATGCGTCAAGATTGCACATAGGCATATTCGGCAAAATTAACAGCGGTAAATCAACGCTGTTAAATGCCCTCACATCACAAGAAGTTGCCCTTGTTTCCGAAGAAAAAGGAACAACCACCGATCCGGTTTACAAAGCGATGGAAATTAAAGGACTTGGACCGATTGTGTTCATAGACACTGCCGGTTATGAAGATGAAAGCCCTTTGGGAATAAAACGCATTGAGAAAACCAAACAGGTAGTAAGAAAAACCGATATGGCAATTGTAATATTTGCCGATGCGGATATTTACGGCGGAATATCCTGGATACGCTTTCTTAAAGAACAGAAAATCAAAGTTATTATTGTTGTCAATGACATGGAAAATAACAATGCCGATGAAATTGCTTCCAAACTGAAAGCCGAATCGGATGAACGGATTATTGTTGCTAATGCCCTGAAAAAACGAAACATCGATGAAGTAAAAACCGCACTGATTGAAAATGCGCCGAAAGATGAAAAAATTGAAATCACAGGAAACCTGGCTAAGGAAGGCGACCTTGTTATGCTTGTTATGCCTCAGGATAAGCAAGCACCCAAGGGCAGGCTAATATTGCCGCAAGTGCAAACAATTCGTGAATTGCTGGATAAAAAATGCATAATTATCAGTTGCACAACGGATAAAATCGATGAAACATTAGCAGTACTGAACAAGGCGCCGAATTTAATCATCTGCGACTCGCAAGCATTTAAGATTATAGATGAGAAAAAACCGAAAGAGAGTAAATTGACCTCTTTTTCCGTGCTTTTTGCCGCATACAAAGGCGATATTGAAACCTTTATAAACGGAGCAAAAGCAATCGACAATTTGAAAAAACATTCGCATATTTTAATTGCAGAGGCCTGTACCCATGTACCGTTAAGCGAAGACATTGGGCGGGAAAAGATTCCGAATTTATTGAAACGGAAATATGGAGATACTTTGTCGATAACAGTTGTGAGCGGCGCGGACTTCCCAAAGGATTTAACGAAATATGCCTTGATTATTCATTGCGGAGCTTGCATGTTTAATCGCAAACACGTATTATCGCGAATAGAAGAAGCAAAACAGCAGGGAGTACCGATAACAAATTACGGCATAGCTATTGCCCATTTGCTGGGGCTTTCCATAGTACTTCCACAAGCACAAACGGATGTCTGAAATAAATGGTGATACCGGCTCTTGAAAATTTGGAGAAACACTTCCCGGAAAAATTAACGGGAAAGCGGATTGGCGCGATTTTACATCCCGCATCTATAACCGCAGATTTACGCCACACCCTTGCAACGCTGGAAAGGCACAACGGCTCGCTGTTCAAACTCGCCGCTCTTTTTGGCCCGCAGCACGGAATTTTGGGGCATACCCAAGACAACATGATTGAATGGGAAGGCTTCACAGACCCGCACCTTGGCGTTCCGGTTTACAGTTTATACGGCGAACACAGAGAACCAACCCCCGAAATGCTAAAAAATCTGGATGCGCTTTTGGTTGACCTGCAAGACGTTGGCGCAAGGTATTACACATTTATCTGGACTCTTTACCTTTGCATAAAAGCTGCCGAAAAATGCAATATCCCGGTTGTTGTAATAGACCGCCCAAATCCAATAGGCTGCCACATAACAGAGGGGCCTGTTTTGGACTTGGAATACAAGAGCTTTGTCGGTTTGCACTCAATTCAGGTGCGGCACGGAAAAACCATAGGCGAATTAGCTTTGCAATTCAAGGAAGAATGTTTTTCCGGTGCGGAAATTCATGTTTTGGAAATGCAAGGCTGCAAAAAAAATATGTGGTTCGACCAAACCGGCCTGCCTTGGGTTATGCCCTCCCCTAACATGCCTACCTTGGATACCGCAATAGTTTATCCCGGGCAATGCTTGCTGGAAGCCACAAATATAAGCGAGGCACGAGGCACAACAAAACCCTTTGAGCTTTTCGGCGCACCGTGGATTGATGCCCCGGAAATGTGCGATTACCTTAACAATCTAAAACTGCCCGGAGTTTTTTTCAGAGAAAGCCATTTTCAACCCACGTTCCACAAATACGCAGGGCAAATTTGCCACGGAGCGCAAATCCACGTTTTGGAGCGAGAAGAATTTTTGCCATTTGAAACCACAATTCAAATTTTAAAGTACTCATTCCATCGCTACCCAAACGACTTCGCATGGAAAGCCCCGCCCTACGAGTATGAATTTGAAAAGCTGCCCATTGATATTTTGCTCGGAAACGGAAGTTTAAGAAAGTTGAGAGTTCAAGATTAGTCCGCTAAACCCAAAATCTTTGCATCATTTTTAAGAAATTCCGTCACCTTGCTTTCCATCGTTGCTTTCATTGCTTTTACATTATCGCAAGCTTTGTTCCACTCAATGTCCTTGTCATTGGACAAATAGAATTTTACGCACACACCTGAAATATTGGTGCTTTCCTTTACCTCAAAGCGGACAAGGTGCAAGCAATTTATGAATTGGCTCCTGCTGGCAGTATCGTTAAAAGTGATGAATTTTTGCATTTGCTACTCCGAAAGTAATACTTCCATCATCTTTTTGCCCGCTGTGGCAATTGGTGTTCCGGGGCCAAATACGCCCGCTACGCCCGCTTTGTAAAGGAAATCGTAATCCTGAGCGGGAATCACTCCGCCGGCTACAACCATAATATCTTCGCGACCGAGTTTCTTTAGCTCCGCAATAACCTGCGGCACAAGAGTTTTGTGACCCGCAGCAAGGGAGCTTACACCCAAAACATCGTCGTCATTTTCCACCGCCATGCGGGCAGCTTCTTCCGGCGTTTGGAACAAAGGGCCAATATCAACGGTAAAGCCCATATCGGCGTAACCTGTGGAAACCACCTTGGCTCCCCTATCGTGCCCGTCTTGACCCATCTTCGCCACCATTATGCGTGGGCGGCGGCCATTCTTTTTTTCAAAGGCATCAGTCATCGCCTGAACTTCCTTGAACTCCGCATTGTTTCCTATTTCCGAACTATACACACCGCTTATCCTGTGAATTACCGCATTGTAGCGACCAACAACTTTTTCCACCGCATCTGAAATTTCACCGAGCGTTGTGCGAACACGAGCCGCCTTCACCGCTAAATCCAGTAAATTTTCATTGCTCCTTTTGCCCTCTTTCCACTCCGCAAAACAATTCGTAATTGCGGTCAAAGCGCTGTCCACATCGGCTTGGTTCCTGTTTTTGCGCAACTCCTCCAAGCGAGCTACCTGGCTGCTCCTAACCGCAGTGTTGTCAACTTCCAAAATATCCAAAGCATCTTCGTGTTCCAAACGATATTTATTTACACCTATAATCGCATCCGTTCCGCCGTCTATGCGTGCTTGTTTGCGAGCGGCCGCTTCTTCTATGCGGGTTTTGGGAATGCCTTTTTCTATTGCGCTTGCCATGCCGCCTTCCGCCTCAACTTCCTGAATATGCTTCCATGCACGGCTTGCCAATTCCTTAGTCAAATATTCCACATAATAAGAACCCGCCCACGGGTCAACGGATTTTGTGATGCCTGTTTCTTCTTGAATGTACAGTTGTGTGTTGCGGGCAATGCGAGCGGAGAAGTCCGTTGGGAGCGCAATTGCTTCGTCAAGGGCGTTGGTGTGCAAGCTCTGTGTGTGGCCTAGTGCGGCTGCCATAGCCTCTATGCAGGTGCGAGCCACATTGTTAAATGGGTCTTGTTCGGTCAATGACCATCCGCTTGTTTGGCTGTGTGTGCGGAGTGCCATCGATTTTTCTTTTTTGGGGTTGAATGTTTTAACGATTTTTGCCCACAGCAAGCGGCCTGCTCGCATTTTGGCAATTTCCATAAAGTGGTTCATGCCTATGGCCCAGAAGAAAGAGAGCCTTGGGGCAAAGTCGTCCACGCTCATGCCGGCATCTATGCCTGTGCGAATGTATTCCCAGCCGTCTGCGAGGGTGTAAGCGAGTTCTATGTCGTTGGTTGCACCGGCTTCTTGCATGTGGTAGCCGGAAATGGAAATGCTGTTGAATTTGGGCATATTATGCGTTGTAAAGCTGAATATGTCCCCGATTATCTTCATTGAGGGCTTGGGTGGGTAGATGTAGGTGTTGCGCACCATAAATTCTTTTAGAATATCGTTTTGAATTGTGCCGGTGAGCTTGGCTTGAGCCACGCCTTGTTCCTCGGCGGCAACTATGTAAAAAGCCAGCACCGGAAGCACGGCACCATTCATGGTCATGGAAACGGACATTTCTCCAAGCGGAATTTGGTCAAACAGAACCTTCATATCTTCTACGGAGCAAATGCTCACACCCGCTTTTCCGACATCACCTACCACACGAGGGTTGTCCGCATCGTAGCCTCTATGCGTGGCAAGGTCAAAAGCAACGGAAAGCCCTTTTTGCCCGCTCGCAAGGTTGCGGCGGTAAAAAGCGTTGGATTCCGCGGCGGTGGAAAAGCCCGCATATTGGCGAATTGTCCAAGGCTTCATCACATACATGGTTGAATACGGCCCGCGCAGGAAGGGAGCCTTGCCTGCGGCGTAGTTCAAATGCTCCATTCCCTCCAGAATTTCTTTGCTATAAACGGGAAGCACCGGTATTTGCTCTGATGTTTGCATTTGCAAAGCATCAAAATCGGGTAATTTGCCCGCATCGATAACCTCTTTTTTCCAGGTCTCAAAACTCTTATCGGAACCTGCTCTGAAGTCAAGTTTGCTTATATCCGGTTTCATATCAATAATCCTCTGGATTGAAATTGCTTTTATAGAGGTAAAATAGAAATTTCTACATTCCCCTCAGAGGTTTATATGCAAAATGGAAGTCCGGGATTTTTTGCCGGTAAACTGGATGAGCTTGTAAGCTGGGGTCGCCTGCATTCCTTATGGCCTTTTCCTTATGGGACGGCGTGTTGTGCTATTGAATTCATGTCCACGGAATCTGCCCGCTACGATCTTTCGCGCATAGGTTCGGAATTTGTGCGCTTCACGCCGAGGCAAGCGGATGTTCTGGTTGTTTCCGGAACAATAACATTTAAGCAAGCCCCCATATTAAAACGGATTTATGAACAGATGATGGAACCTAAATGGGTAATCTCAATGGGGGCTTGTGCCTGCTCCGGCGGCTTTTACGATTGCTACTGCACAGTCCCCGGCATAGACCGCATTATCCCGGTTGATATTTACATAGGAGGTTGCCCAAGCCGCCCCGAAGCCTTCTTTGATGCAATGTTGGAATTGCAGGAAAAAATCAAGAACCAATCGTATATAGAGGAGCGAAAAAAGAAATTGAAAGAGCAATGGGAAAGTATTAAAGAATGGGGATTAAGTATCAGGAATTGGAAAAAATGAATGATTTAATTCTAGAATTGGCAGAAAAATTCGGTGCGGCAACAGATGAGCGCTCAATTGACAAATGTGCGATAATTGCGGCGGAAAAGTTAATCGAAACGGTTTCTTTTTTAAAAGAAACTCATGCATTTGATGTTTTGATAGACATTGTAGGTGTGGATTATTTGGGAATGGAAAACCACAAAGGCAAGCGTTTTGCCGCTATATACTGCCTGAAAAGCACAAAAAACACGGCTCGCTTGCGCTTAAAGATTCAGGTTGATGAAAATGAAAAAATTCCCACTTTAAGCCGAATTTATCCCATTGCGGATTGGCAGGAGCGCGAAGTTTGGGATCAATTTGGGATTGTATTTGAGGGACATCATAATTTGAAAAGGCTTTTGAACCATGTGGAATTTGAAGGCCACCCGCTCCGTAAAGACTACCCCGCTCAAAAACGGCAATGGCTCTCTGAAAACGACCAAATGCTAGACCAACTTGAAAACCGTTTAGAACACCTAGGATACAAAGTTATATGAAAGTTGCAATACTCACAAACGAATTTCCGCCGAATATTTACGGCGGCGCAGGAATACATGTGGATTTCCTGACAAGGGAACTCAAAAACCAGTGCGATATTTCCGTGCATTGCTTTGCAGATGCACCGGCTCGCCCCTTTGCAGACTTTGAGGATCCAAAATTCAAGAAAATCCTTGAGCCTCTGGATATAAATTTGCAATGGATTTCCGCGATGCGCGGCATAGACATTGTGCATTGCCACACTTGGTATTCTCATTTTGCAGGAGTGCTGGCAAGCCGCCTGTACCAGATCCCGCTCGTGCTTACAACGCATTCCTTGGAGCCTCACCGCCCGTGGAAAGCCGAACAACTCGGCCAAGGTGGCTATGCGATGAGTTGCTGGATTGAGCGTAGCGCATATCAAAGCGCAGATGGAATAATAGCCGTAAGCGAAAAGATGAAACGCAATGTTGTTAATCTCTACGGGGTTGATGAAAACAGAGTGAAGGTTATTTACAACGGCATAGACCCGGAGTTTTACCACCCCACTTTTGACGAAGCCGTTTTGCAAAAATACGGCATAGACCCGCAGAGGCCTTTTGTGCTGTTTGTCGGCAGAATAACGAGGCAAAAAGGCATTTCTCAATTGATACAGGCAATTCCTAAAATACACGAAAATGCTCAAATTGTGCTTTGCGCCGGTGCCCCCGATACTCCGGAAATAGCGGAAGAGTGCAAAAACTTGATTGCAAACGCCAAGGAAAAGCGAAGCGGCATCATTTGGATTCAGGAGATGTTGCCGCACACGGAACTCAGGGTGCTTTATAGTTTTGCCGCAGTATTTGCAACGCCATCGCTTTATGAGCCTTTTGGCATAATAAACTTAGAAGCAATGGCATGCGGAACCCCTGTTGTCGGTAGCAAAGTCGGCGGCATCCCGGAAATAATAGTTGAGGGTGAAACCGGCTTTTTAATTCCTTTAGAGCATAAATCCGAAACGGACTTTTCGCCTGAAAATCCGGCAAAATTCCAAAGCGACCTCGCAGAAAAATTGAATCTACTGCTTACAAATTCGGAACTCTCCAAAAAAATGGGAGACGCCTCTCGAAAACGTGCAGAGTCCGTATTCAGTTGGAAAAGCATAGCCAAACAGACCGTGGATTTTTATAGCGAACTTGTTACCCGGAAACAAACCTAATCGCATTTTCAAACAACTGCATCCAATAACCATCGCCGATTACCGGTTTTGTCCAAGAGTTTTGGAGCATTCTGAATGCCCGTTCCGGGTGAGGCATTAAAATTAAAGTCCTGCCGTCTTCGGTGCTTAGGCCTGCTATTCCCTGTGGGCTGCCGTTGGGGTTTAAAGGATACATTTCCGTCGGCTCGTGGTTGTTATCCACATAGCGAACAGAAACCAAACTTTTTTCCAAGTCGGAGGGATTTGCAAATTCCACTCTGCCTTCTCCGTGCGCAACCGGAATGGGAAGCACAAAATTTTCCATTCCTTTTAATAAAATTGAAGGGGATTTCTCAATTTTAACACTTACAAAACGAGCTTCAAAGCGTAACGATAGATTTTGCTTGAACTTAGGCCAATGTGCTGCACCCGGTATAATGCTCTTCAAATTGCTCAACATTTGGCAGCCGTTGCAAACTCCGAGCGAAAATGTGTCGGGTCTCTCAAAGAATTTTTGAAAAACTTCCCTTGCCCGCTCGTTAAACAAAATGCTCTTAGCCCAGCCTTCCCCGGCACCCAAGACATCGCCGTAGCTAAAACCACCGCAAGCTGCCAAGCCGCTAAACTCGCTCAAATCTGTTTTTCCGCTTAAAACATCGGTAGTGTGAACATCTATTGCTTTAAAGCCGGCCTTGTCAAAAGCTGCTGCCATTTCCACTTCGCCGTTTACGCCTTGCTCGCGGAAGATTGCGATTTTGGGCTTTTCTTTATTAAGTTGAGAGTTGAGAGTTGAGAGTTGAGAGTTTTCTTTTACTCTTATTGTAATTCCTGTGTCTTTTTCGTTGCATTTCCATTCGTATTCTTGTTTGGCACATTCGGGGTTGTCACGGAGTTTGGCTATTTCGTAAGAGGTTCGGCTCCAGATTTTGCGGAGTTCGGATAGTGAAAAGTTGAGAGTTGAGAGTTGAGAGTTGAGAGTTAGGCTAAAATCGTTTGCTAATATACCGATTTTTTTGAAGGGGAATAATTTATAGGCAGCTTCAAAATCACTTTCCTCAATTTGCAAAACCGCTCCCAATTCTTCATTAAAAAGAAACGATATTAAATTTTCAACTCTCAACTCAACCCCAACGTGCCCAGCGAAAGCCATTTCCGCTAAGGTTGTGAATAAGCCGCCGTCTGAACGGTCGTGGTAGGCTATGATTTTATCTTGGGCGTTTAGGGTTTGGATTGCTTTGAAGAATTGTTTTAATAATTCTGGGTCTGCGTCTGGAGGTTCGCCGCCGAATTGGTTGAATACCTCGTTTGCTATGGAACCGCCCATTCGGTTTTTGCCCAGCCCTAAATCTGCCAAGATTAAAATTGTGTTTTCAATTTTTTGCAGTTCCGGCGTTAAACTTTTGCATACATCTTCGCAGGGAGCAAAAGCACTTAATATCAAGGAAACAGGCGAAGTTACGACTTTCTTCTTGCCCTCGCTTTCCCAACTTGCGCTCATGCTCATAGAATCTTTGCCAACAGGAATTGCGATGCCCAGTTTGGGGCAAAAATCCATTCCAACCGCCTTGACAGCTTCGTATAAAGCTGCCCCTTCGCCCTTGGTCGCAGGGTTTGCCATCCAGTTTGCAGAGAGGCGGATTTTTGAAATATCGCTTATTTTTGCGGCGGCAATATTTGTAATGGCCTCCCCCACCGCCATTCTAGCTGCAGCAGCGGAATTCAGCAATGCAAGCGGAGTGCGTTCCCCGATGGAAAAAGCCTCACCTGTTGTGGAATCCAGAGTACTGGTAGTCACAGCGCAATCCGCAACAGGCACCTGCCATGGGCCTACCATCTGTTCTCGCACCACCATGCCGGTCACAGAACGGTCGCCAATTGTAATCAAAAAACCCTTATCCGCCACAGCAGGATGCGAAAGAACCCGATACGCAATTTCAGAAAACTGAAAATCACCCTCAACTCTCAACTCTCCACTCTCAACTAAACCCTCGTCTCTGCGCCTCATCCTAGGTGGATTACCGAGCAGCAAAGAAATCGGAATGTCTATTGGTTTGTTTTTAAAATGTTCGTCTTTTAAAATCAAATTTTGTTCTGTTGTGGCTTCGCCAACCACTGCATAGGGGCAACGCTCACGCTCGCAAAGGCCCTTGAATATCGGTAAACTTTCGGCGGAAATCGCTAGCACATAACGTTCTTGGGCTTCGTTGCACCATATTTCTAGGGGACTCATGCCGTTTTCCATGCTTGGAATATCACGCAGATGGAATATGCCACCAAAGCCGGCGTCTTTTACCAACTCGGGTAGCGCATTTGAAAGGCCGCCTGCTCCTACATCGTGGATGAATGCTATGGGATTTTTTTCTTCTAATGCCCAGCACCTGTCTATTACCTCTTGGCAACGCCGCTGCATTTCGGGGTTGTCGCGTTGGACGCTTGCAAAATCCAAGTCCTCGCCGCCGCTCCCTGTTGCCATTGAACTCGCTGCACCGCCGCCAAGGCCGATAAGCATCGCAGGGCCGCCCAAAACTATGAGCAAATCGCCCTCTTTGAGCGAGCCTTTTTGGATATGGCGAGCTTTTATATTTCCGATTCCGCCTGCAAGCATTATCGGTTTGTGGTAGCCACGGATTTTGCCGTTTACCTCTTGTTCAAAAGTCCTGAAATAACCGCATATATTCGGGCGTCCAAACTCGTTGTTAAAAGCAGCCGCTCCGAGCGGGCCGTCTATCATTATCTGCAAAGGGCTTTGTATGCGAGACGGTTTTCCAAAATCCTTTTCCCAAGGCCGGACATAGCCGGGGATTTTCAAGTTTGAAACGGAAAATCCGCAAAGGCCCGCTTTTGGTTTTGAGCCGATGCCTGTTGCTCCCTCGTCACGAATTTCACCGCCGCTGCCGGTTGCCGCGCCGGGGAATGGGCTGATTGCCGTAGGGTGATTATGAGTTTCGACCTTCATCAATATATGCACGGGTTCTTTGTGGTAGCCATATTCATTGTTTTCGGGGTTTGCGTAAAAACGCCCCGCTTCAAAGCCTTCCATAACGGCGGCATTGTCTTTGTATGCACTCAAAATTCCATTTGGCGAACATTTGTAGGTGTTTTTTATCATTTGGAATAGGGATAAATCCTGCTTTTCGCCATTGATTTCCCACTGTGCATTGAATATCTTGTGGCGGCAATGCTCGGAGTTCGCCTGAGCAAACATCATAAGTTCAACATCGCTTGGGCTGCGTCCTATTTCGGCAAATTTTTCCGTTAAATAATCTATTTCTTCACGGGAGAGGGCTAGTCCTAGTTCTGAATTCGCTTTTTCTAAATCTGTAATTCTGCTTAAAGGTTTCGGGTCTTTGTGTGTGAATAATGCGGCAAGTTCTTCTTTTGAGTGGAAAATTTGCTGCGTCATTCTGTCAAAGTGTATTTCTTCTGGGGATGCCCAAAGCACAGCCCTTTCTATGCGAGTTATGGCGGTGAGGCCGCAAATATGAACTATATCGGTCGCTTTTGAACTCCAGGGGCTTATGGTGCCGACTCGGGGGGCTACGATTAGTTGAGACACCCCTGAGTTTGGTTTCCGCTGGTGAACAGCCGAAGGCTGGTAATTGAGAGTTGAGAGTTGAGAGTCTAGTAGGATTTCAAGTTTTTTTAGTTCTTCTTGGGTTAAATCTCCGGAGGTTTCCGCTATGTGCAGGTATTCTGCGTTTTTGCCTTTAACTGGGGAACCAACTAGGAATAATAACATGGGAGGAAAGTAGAAATTCAAGCCGCCTTCCATTCCACAACATTCCTCTCCTTTTCC
>LIUH01000020.1:0-1138 GCA_001462225.1 Fibrobacteria bacterium GUT31
TCTGGTCGTGGAGATTCTCTCACCTTCAAATTCCGTTATCGAAATGCAAAGAAAATTCAACCTCTACCGCGACGCCGGCGTGCGTGAGTACTGGGTGCTGGATGGCGAAAATAAAGAACTTAACGTCTATCTTTTTGAACCTCGCCCGAATAATAAAGACAAAGGCCCCTTTCTTAAAGGCGGTAAAATGACCAGCCGCACATACGGCGAAAAAGACGCGGTTCCTGTTACGGTACTCAAGGGGCTTTCCATCGAACTTGAGCCGGTTTTTTCCGCGGAATGAAAAAACAAAAATTCTAAAAAGATACTTCCTTTTTATGTAAGAATACTGTAAACTGTTCGTATAGTTCGTTGAACTATAAAGATGGCAAAGTACGGTTCAGTTTCGTTGTTCTTCGTATTTTGTACATCTTCAAAAACGAGAATTGAGAGGTTATTATGAAAGAAGGACTTGGTGTTTTTTTATTGAAGATTTCTGTTGCTTTGTACCTTGTTGCTAACGGAATTCTGGGCTTATCTTCCGGAGGAGATTTCAAAACTATTTTTCAGAGGATGAAATTTAGCGGCAATGCCTTAAATGTTTTAGTGATAGTTGCCAGCGTTGTCGCGCTAGTAGCGGGAATTGCAATTCTGCTTGAACTGTTCAAGGTTGAGCTTCCTTTCCTTGACACTTTATTGCTTATTGTTGCGATTATCTGGGCTGTATATATCGTTATTGAAATTATATCCTGGATTACAGGCGGCGGTAAGGAGAACATCTGGCACACATTGCAGATGTTAGCAGTTCACTTCATGGTTTTGGCTTCACTATTGACCGCAACTAAGAGATTCTAAGAACTCTTTTCACGGAGCCGCGCACATTCGTGTGCGGCTTTGTGAAGATTTAAAAACAACACTGGAACAAATGCCCGCTCTATGATACACTTTCTCTGTGAAGGCAGAACTTACAACAGCTAAAATTGACGCTTTTATCAAATCTTTCCTTGAAATAGAGAGCTTCGTCTCAGATGACAATTCCCTTAACGGGATCCAAGTTGATAACGACGGCTCTTGCGTCCGTAAAATCGCGTTTGGCGTGGACGCTTCAATGGAAACTTTTGAACAAGCCGCCGCCATAAACGCGGGAATGCTCTTTGTT
>LIUH01000020.1:1308-5617 GCA_001462225.1 Fibrobacteria bacterium GUT31
TTTGGGGCGCTCCGTCAAGGATAGGCGGAAACCTGAGGCGCAGAATAAAGTTCTTGCTGGATCACAATATCTGCCTGTACGCAGTTCATCTGCCGCTTGATCAACATCCAAAATTAGGGAACAATGCCGTTATTGCGCAACTTTTGGGATTGGAAAATATTCAGCCCTTTGGCGTTTATCACGGACGGAAAATCGGTTACATGGGTGTTTTTCCCAAACCGGTCTCGATTGATGAAGCGGTGAAAAAAATCAGCTTTGTGGGAAGGCCGCCTTTGGGAGTTTTTCCCTTCGGAAAGAAAGAGAATTCCAGCGCGGCGATTATGTCGGGGGGAGCCGCCGATAACGCGCGGGACGCGATTGAAGCAGGCGTTGATTTATTTGTGACGGGCGAAAGTTCGCATTCTGTTTACCATGACTGTCTTGAAGGCAAGCTCAATATGATAGCCGGCGGTCACTATTGCACGGAAGTTTGGGGCGTTCAGGCTGTTATGCGTCATTGTATAGCGGAGCTTGGCATCGAAGCGGAATTTGTTGATGTTCCTACAGGACTGTAATTTTTAGGAGAATTATGAAAAATTTAAAAGACAGGCTTTTACCGTTATCATTAACAGCTTTTATTATACTTGCGGATCAGGTTGTAAAAGCGGTTATTGTAAAAATAAAGCCGGAAACAGGACTTATTAAGGATGTTTTTAACAACGATTTTTTATGGATTTATCATGTGCGGAACAAGGCAATCGCGTTCAGCTTGGGAGAAAGACTTCCTGAAAATATGAAGCCGGTTATTTTTGTTCTTGTTCCCATTCTTGTTTTGGGTTTTCTTTTATGGTACTATTTTAAATCTGATGAGTTTACCCAAATACAGCGATGGGCGGCGGCGGGCATTATCGGCGGCGGTCTTGGCAACATCATCGACCGTATCTTCAGGCCGGACGGGGTGGTGGATTTTGTCAGCGTAAGAATTTACGGACTTTTCGGCATGGATCGCTGGCCTACTTTCAACATTGCCGATTCGTCGGTTGTAGTGTGTTGTATTTTGCTGTTTATCACAATTTTTGTCAGCGCTAAAAAAACAGAAAAGGAAAAATAAATGAATAAAAAAGTAAACACTGTTCTTTTCATTCTCGGAGCGACCATTTTTAATGTTCTGGTCGTGATAATCTGTTTTATCCTGTTAATGTTCATCTATGCCAGATTTTTATTTAATCTGATTCCGGAAGAGGTCTCGTCATGGAGCTTTACCTTTATCTTTATAATTTCCATCGTGGCTTCGTTTGTAGCGTATCGCTTTTTGATGAAGTACCTGCTTAAAAAAGTCGATGTAGAAAAATATTTTGATCCGATTTTCGGAAAAAGGAATATCAAAAAACCGGGCTCATGATCACCCTCTGAATATGGCTTATATCCTTGGCATCAAGATCGGCTTTGCGACAGGCACTAAATTCCATTTTTTAGATAATCAGTAAAATGGGCGTCAATTTGGGAAACAGCATTTCTTTTCAATTTTTTCATGAGTTCCAACAAACGCTTGGGCGATGAGGGTTCTTTCTTATTTTGATTTGTAAAGTCAGGTATTAATAATTGGTAACATTCAATATGCAGAGCTGCTGACAGTTTTGTAATGGTTTTATCGCTTATCCATTTCCGACCACCTTCTATATCGTTAATCGTTTGAATGGACAGGCCGGAAATTTCGGCGAATTTATCCTGCGAATACCCCAGTTTCTTACGCTGCTCCTTGAGGTTTTTGGCTAAAATCCGGCGAATTTCGAGAGGTTTATTATCCATTGGTTATTATAATAAAAAGGCATTATGGGTAGACAAGTTATTCATAGCAATATATAATATACATTACTTACAGCGGAATAATGGAATTTCCCCCTGTTTTTAGGGATTGGATTTCGATAATAAAAGGAGTTTGTACCATCAGTGCAGAGTAAAATTTGCTTTTGGATATAAAGCCGTAATTATTCGGTTTTTCTATATCCCTACTCCTGAGAGTAGGTAAATTATTAACCATGGCTTAACCCTATAAAGGTAGGTAACATGGACAAAAGGAGTTCTTTATGAAGAATTGGTTTAAAATTTTGGGGATTATCGCCCTGCTGGTGGTAATGGGTACTTTTTCGTTTTCTTGTGCATCAATAAACACAAATTACATGGATTCCAATATTCTGGCTAAGGATCATGCTTATTTGCACATGGTTGGCGTAACAGGTTTTAGTATAGATGATAAAGCACGTCAGTATGGTGATTTTGATGGCTTTGGTGTTCTGATACCTCCTGGTGAGCATACAATATATTTATCGGGCTACATTCCCCTTTCTATGATTAGAAGCTTTATGGTTGTGCCTGTATTTGAATATATAAAGAACACGATTCCTGTCATATGGACTAAGGAGAGTGACTATAACGGTAACCCAATTGAGACTACAGAAAGGACATCATCCCAATTTGTTTTTGAGCCAGGGCATTTTTATGTATTATATAACCCACACTTGCCAGGTGATGCTGATGTGGAAAAATATCGAAGTTCTTTTATAATTGTTGATGAAACAGATCCGCAATTGACTTGGGCTAATTATCCAAATTTTATTTGGAGTGCCGAAGAAAGGGTTTCAAAAGCTAGAAAACAATTAGATTCTATGAGATAAGAATTTATTGTAAACGGCACAGTAAACGCAACGGTGTCACTGTTAGGTGAAAATGAGGTAAGATACTGTTACCTTTGCAAAAATGTATGCTCGATAAAATACTTGAGGGGTGTCAGTGGTAAAAGTGCCGTGCGTGCAACGGTGCTTTTGACCGCTGACAGGACCCCAAGTAAAATCTTTAAGCATACATTTTTGTAGATCACCCCCTAAACAACTGCACAAACGCGTCAGGGCTTATATCCTCGGCACCAAGAGCGGTTTTGTAGTCCATTGGCATACCAAGGTCATAAAAATAAAATCCGTGTTTCTGCAAGTAGCGGGCGGTTAGAATCATCTGCACTGTTCCCGCGTTGTCTTCCTCATAAAAGCCGGAGTAACTTGTGTAGACACTGCCGCAGACAACGCCGAATTCACCGGCGGCAAGTTTTCCGTCTCTGTAAAGGCCGAATGAGGCAGGGTAGGCATGCGGCGCTATTTTAAACGCGGCGTTTTCTAACGCGGAACGCCGTATCTTTTTTATGCAGTCAATCAGAGGGGGGCTAAGCCAGTCTGAGTCGTGTTTTTCTACACAGCGGTCGATTATACGGTCAAATTCAGCGTCCGCCCGCAGTTCGTATCGGCCCAAAAACCGCCGGATTGATTTTTTTATGTGTAAATTTTCAAAAAATAGCGCCGAACGCTCAAGGTGCAGTTTTGGGAGCATAATGTAACGGGGCTTATCCTCATCCCCTATGTTTACCGACATTACCAAAAAGCCGGCTTCCATGAGCCTTGCCGTAAATTCAGGGTCAAAACCTTCGGCTATGCAGAATTCTTCGCTGTATTCGGTCTCAAGCATGGCATCTACAATGGCATCACAGTCGTCCTCAGGAGAAATATAAATCCAGCCAAAAGAAGTGTAGCGCAGGTACATCAATTTTATGTTACCGTCTTGACCATTCTTTCTCAATATTCTAAACTTGAAATTCGGGAAGCTCGGCTGCCCTTTAATTTGTTTGCATGACCTTTTAAATATAGGAGAGATACGATGAAACGTACTTATCAACCCAGTAAGGTAAAAAGGAACCGGAAATTCGGTTTCCGCGCCCGCATGAAAACCAGAGGCGGGCGGCTTGTTCTGAAACGCCGCAGGGCAAAGGGCCGGATAAAACTTTCTGTTGCTGACGAGAAAAAGCCCTATTAACTGTGATAATGTCCCCGTAGGGGAAAAAGACAAGGGCTCTTTTCGCTTTATGCGGCAGGAGCATTTAAAGGGAAGGAATGAGATAAAAGAGGTTTTTGGCAAGGGTAAGCGGTACGGCTGCCGGGGCGCGAAGCTTTTTGTTTTGAAAAACGAATTGCCCCTCAACCGGATATGTTTTACTTTTTCCCGCGGGTTTGGAAACGCCGTTGCCAGAAACCGCGCCAGACGTCTTGGCCGTGAAGCTTTCAGGTTGATGAAGCCCTGTCTTTTCGGCGGCCATGATTTGATCCTTTTGGTTTACCCTGCGGAAGCTGCGGAATCAGAAGCGTCTCTGTCTAGCAAAGCTAGACTATCCGACAGGGCCGTGCAATTAAGGGCCCTTTTTACAAAAGCCGGTTTGTTGAAATGAAGAATATAGCGCTGATGTTTATTCGGTTTTATAAATCCGCCGTGTCTCCACATTTTCCACCGG